>JBMSPY010000412.1:0-2001 GCA_049423005.1 Cyclobacteriaceae bacterium | reverse complement strand
GATGCCGATAGCCACGCGAAAGCCTTAATGACCACTGACGGAAATCTAAAGGAGGCAATTAGAAAAGAATTCGGAACATTGTCGTTTACGGAACAGGGTCACCTGAACAGGAACTACCTGGCAAGCGAAGTTTTTCCAAATCAGGACAAACTTAGGAGGCTGAACCAACTGGTACATCCCCGCGTGGCTGCGGATTATCAAATTTGGTACGAGGTGCAGCAAAATCGCCGTTGTCCATATGTGGTAAAAGAGGCTGCTTTGCTTTATGACTCCGGATCGAACCGGTTACTGGATAAGGTTATTGTGGTTGCTGCGCCGGATTCAGTACGGATGGAAAGAGTAAAGGAAAGGGATAAGCGATCAGACCTCGATATTGAAACGATCATGAAACGACAAATGCCACAGGAAGAAATGATTCAGCGTGCTGATTTTGTTGTTGAAAATGATGGAAAAAGTATGATTCTTCCTCAGATCCTAAAACTCCACCAGCTTTTTTTGACCTTTAAAAAATAGTGAGATCCTAATCAGGAACTGATAAATGAAAAAACTGATTCCAGTACTTATAGTTATCGTTATCGTTGGATTGTTGGCCATCCCAAAGATCAAGCCACTGTTTCAGGCCGATACGCAAGGCGGTGCACCTGGTATGGGAGGCCCCGGTGGTGGCGCCCTTCTTCCGGTAGAAGCTACTATTGTAACACCCGCACCCTACGAGCGCAAACTGGTGGTTACCGGTTCTATTCTTCCAAGCGAATCCATTGAATTGAAAAGCGAAGTATCCGGAAAAATTTCAGGAATCTATTTTCAGGAAAGCCAACCGGTGCGGAAGGGTCAACGTTTGTTAAAGATCGACGACGACGAGCTGGTTGCTCAGCTTGAAAAGCAGAAGTATAACAAAAAACTGTTTGAAGACAACGAATACCGTCAGCGTAAACTTTTGGAAAAGGAAGCCATCAGTCAGGAAGAATACGACAATGCATTAAATCGATTAAGGACAACTGCGGCGGATATAAAAGTGCTGGAGGCACAGATTGCTGAAACGGAAGTGATTGCACCATTCGACGGATATATTGGATTTCGGTATGTGAGTCCGGGTGCTTACATCTCACCGGCCACAGTAATTGCAACAGTCTATTCTTTAGATCCTGCGAAAATCGAATTCTCTGTACCTGCACGATATGCATCCCGTGTTTACATTGGAAGTCCAATTGTTTTCCGCCAGGAGAACGACCCTGACCTTTCATTTAAAGGAGAGGTTTACGCCATCGAGCCACAAATCGATCCAACGACCCGAACACTAAAAATCAGATCCAAAACACCCAATACAGATGGAAAATTAATACCTGGCCAATTTGTAAGTATTGAACTTATTCTAGAGCATCTGGATAGTGCCTTACTGGTACCCACTCAGGCTGTTATTCCTGTCCAGGATGGCGCCAAGGTTTATGTGGCCTCCAACGGAAAAGCCAAAGAGGTAATGGTTACGGCAGGCGATCGGACTGAAAGTAAACTGGAGATCTTGTCTGGACTTCAGCCGGGGGATACGGTGATCACCTCTGGAATTTTACAACTGCGTCAGGGTATGGGTATTCAAATTACCAGGATAGAGTAACCGAGCATGGCAAGTCTTTCAACCGTTAGTATAAACAGGCCTGTTTTAGCCATGGTGATGTCCATGGTCATTATGCTTTTTGGCTTTATAGGTTTTTCCTATTTGGGTGTTAGGGAGTTTCCAAGCGTTGACCCTCCGGTTGTAACAGTCTCAACTAACTATGTGGGAGCCAACTCCGACGTAATTGAGTCACAGATTACCGAGCCGTTAGAGGAAGCTGTTAATGGAATTGCCGGTATCCGAACCATTACTTCCGTCAGTCGGGAAGGATCCAGCAGAATTACCGTTGAATTTGAGCTAGGAGTTGATATCGAAGCTGCTGCTAACGATGTCCGTGATAAAGTTTCAGGAGCACTCAACCGTCTTCCTCAGGATGTAAATCCTCCTGT
>JBMSPY010000411.1:0-2010 GCA_049423005.1 Cyclobacteriaceae bacterium | reverse complement strand
GCCTTTGGTTTCACGGTAGACAACAGCAAGCGTACTCATACACTGCATGGCAAAAGTGTAAAAGAGAAGTAAGGATAGTCCAACTGCCGGCGTAAATCGTGGGCCACCAGTTTCAGGATTGATTTCATTTTTAAGTTTTTCTCTGATCGTAGCATCTTCTTCCGTAGTTCCTAAACTGTAAATGGTTGCTACCGTGCCCACAAAAACTTCGCGTGCTGCAAATGACGTGATCAATGCTATACCAATCTTCCAGTCGTATCCCAGCGGTCGTATCGCAGGCTCCATCCATTTACCAAGAATGCCGGCATAAGAATGTTCCAGTTTATATGCAGCAATTTCATTTTCAATAATCACCGGATTCACAGGAGTTTCTTGATAACGAGCCTCTACAACTTCTCTTGCACGCATAAGCTCTGAGCCCGGACCATAGCTGGCCAATACCCAAAGAATCACGGAGATAGCCAGGATTACCTTTCCTGCACCGAACACAAAAGCTTTTGTTTTTTCAAGAATGGTATAACCAACATTAGACCATTTTGGAGAACGGTATGTTGGCATTTCAAGAAGCAAATAACTTTTCTCCGTCGTGTGAATTAATAACTTCATGACAAAAGCACTGATCAGCGCTGCAAAAAAGCCAAGAAGATATAGTCCCATAAGAGCGAGGCCCTGAAGATTGAAAAATCCTAAAACCTTATCATCCGGAACGATCAAGGCAACCAGAATTGTAAATACAGGTAAGCGGGCACTACAACTCATCAATGGAGTGACCATGATTGTAACCAACCGCTCTTTCCAGTTCTCAATCGTACGCGTGGCCATAATCGCAGGAATGGCACATGCAACTCCTGACATTAGCGGCACCACACTCTTGCCGCTCAAACCGAATTTCCTCATCACTTTATCCATCAGGAAAACCACACGTGCCATGTAGCCGGTTTCTTCTAAAATGGATATGAAGGCAAACAGAATCGCTATTTGGGGGATGAAAATGACAATTCCGCCTATTCCAGGAACCAGGCCCTGTGTTATCAGATCAAACAATGGCCCTTCAGGCAACAATTCAGCGAGGAAACTGCTGAGGTTTGCAAACCCATTGTCAATAAGATCCATGGGTATGGTCGCCCACGCAAATACAGATTGAAAAATCAGAAATAATACGCTGAAGAATATCAGATAACCCCAAACACGATGTGTAAGAATTTTGTCAATAGAATACGTGGTCTTTTTCCAATCCGGTGTGGGTGTGCGAACAATGACCTTGTTAAGTATGTCCTGAATAAATTCATATCGCTGAATAGTTTCAGCACCCTGATATTTTGCAGGAAAGAAATTATTTCTTGAAGCGACCTCTTTTATAAATTCTTTATCAGCAGAATTTAGAAAATTAAGCTGTGGACCCAGCTGAAGATACTGATAGGCATCATAATCTGATTGAAGCTGAAAATGATTTCGAATCTCAGAGATTGCAGGCCTGACTTCATCAGCAGGTTTGAAAATTTTTTTGGCTGATTTTTTCACGGGTTCGGCAAGAGCGCGTTTCAAATCATCCACACCCTGACCCAACCGGGCATTGATCATCACTACCGGCATATCAAGTTCCGCAGACATTCTTTTGATGTCCAGACTAAGACCTGACTTTGCAGCCAGATCAACCATATTCACCGCAATCACAATTGAAAATCCAAGATCAATCAACTGTGAAAGCAGCAACAAACAATTTTTCAGATTGGTCGCATCAGCAATGAGTACTACCTTATCCGGGTAATTCTCGTTTTTTTCGTTCGCGAAAATTTCCGTTACAATTTGCTCGTCAAGAGTTCTCGGATACAAACTATAAGTACCCGGCATATCAATGATTTCAGCAACGGTTTTATCATCCAGCGTGCACATGCCGGATCTTTTATCAACCGTCACGCCCGGAAAATTTCCGGTTTGCTGATTCAGTCCCGTGAGAAGATTGAACAGGGATGATTTACCTGTATTAGGTTTTCCGGCAAGTGCTATTTT
>JBMSPY010000410.1:0-2030 GCA_049423005.1 Cyclobacteriaceae bacterium | reverse complement strand
TGTTACCACCACCAACGACATTCCTTATCATATTGCCGGCGCACAGCAGGATAATAGTACACTGGACATTCCAAATGAAGGATGGGATTACATGCAAGCCGGAGGTCCAAACCACGGTTGGTATTACGACGTGGGTGGTGGCGAAAGTGGCTACATTACGCAGCACCCAACCAATAATGATATTTTTTATGCGGGCAGTCAGGGAGCGCTGCTGACGCGATACGATCGAAGCAATGGACAGATCAGGGATATACAGGTTTACCCCAGATTTTTCTCCGGTGAACCTTCTAGTGCTTTGCCTGAACGTTGGCAATGGACTTATCCGATCGTCTTCTCACCAAAAGATCCTAACATGCTCTTTACTTGTTCCCAGCATGTTTGGAAAACAACTAACGATGGACAGAGTTGGGAAAAAATTAGCCCTGATTTGACTTACGCAGATCCGGAGACACTTGGTCCGACCGGAGGTGAAATAACCAAAGACATGAATGGACCGGAGATTTATGCAACTGTTTATGCGTTAGCTCCGTCTTTTCATGACGTAAATGTGATTTGGGCCGGATCCGATGACGGCCGGATCCATATAACCAGAGATGGTGGCAAGAGCTGGAAGGAAATTACTCCTAAGGAAATTCCAAAGCATTCGGTGATCAGTATCATTGACGAATCACGACATGCAGCCGGCACAGCTACAGTAGCTGTTTATCGGTATCAGGTTGATGACCGGAAGCCTTACATATTCCGTACAACAGATTACGGTAAAACCTGGACAAAAATTATTACGGGTATTCACCCTGAGCATTTCGTACGCGCTGTTCGGGAAGATCATGTCCGTCCGGGATTACTGTTTGCAGGAACGGAGCATGGCGTTTATGTTTCCTTCAACGCCGGCGTGAATTGGCAGGCGCTACAACTCAATCTTCCGGATACACCTGTACGCGATTTGGTTGTTAAGGATAATGATGTTGTATTAGGCACACATGGTCGTGGTTTCTGGGTTCTGGATGATATTCAGCCGTTGCGTGAGGTAAAACCCGAAACGATGAAGCAATCTGCACTATTTTTTAAACCGGCAGATGCGTATCGGGGATTGGGTAATGCCGTATTTCAGTATTATCTCGAGAATCAGGCGGATTCTGTACGAATTGAAATTCTTGATGCTGCTGGAAATTTAGTCACCTCCTTTAAAGGTCATCAGCCAAAGTATAAGTCAGATCCCAATGTTCCTTCCTGGGACCGCAAGCCCAATCCGCCGGTAACAGCTAAAGGTTTGAATACGTTTACCTGGAATCTTCGGTATCCCGGAGCAACGGTATTTGAAGGTATGATCTTGTGGGGTGCGCGTCCGCAAAATGGACCTAAAGCTCCTCCCGGGAAATACCAGGTTCGATTTACGAGTGGAGGTTATACAAAGACCCACGACTTTACTGTTCGCTTGAATCCCAATTACAAGGGTGTTACGGATGCCGATTTGAAGGAGACTTTTGATTTGGCCATGAAGATTCGTGATCGTGAAAGTCAAGGCAACGAGGCGGTGATTCACATCCGAAAGATTCGTGCTCAACTAGTGGACCGCACATCAAAAAATAACGACCCTGTATTGGCTTCGTTGGTTAAAGACCTGAATGATAAGATGACCACCATCGAAGAAGCTTTGTATCAAACCAAAAATAGAAGTGGTCAGGATCCGTTGAATTTTCCCATTCGTTTGGGTAATCGAATATCGGCTGTGCGGCGCAGCCTCGAGACGGGTGAGGCGCGTCCTACTGCCGGAGCTTACCAGGTTTTTGCTGAACTCAGCAAGGAGTTGGATGGGCAATTGGGACAATGGAAAGGGCTGGTGGATTCGGGCCTTCCAGCGGTTAACCGTCGATTGGCCGAATTGGGGCTTTCAGAGATTAAATGAATTGGATTAGCGCCGCGATATCGCGGCGCTTTTTTTTCATCCTAATTCCTTCAAAATGGCCTTCTGGTTGCATAAAACCAGGTTGAAAACCCTTGTCTTGACATATTCTCTTATTACTTTTGCT
>JBMSPY010000409.1:0-2032 GCA_049423005.1 Cyclobacteriaceae bacterium | reverse complement strand
ATAACTATGTCGATCAATCCTTTGGAACAGGTTGCCTGAAAGTAACCCCAGCACATGATATTAATGACTACGAAATAGGCCAACGCCATAACTTACCGGTAATAGCAACCATCAATGAAGATGGTACTTTGAATGAGAAGTGCGAACTCCCACAGTACATTGGGAAAGATCGCTTCATTGTTCGCAAACAAATCGTTAAAGATCTTCGCGAAGCCGGTCATTTAATTAAGGAGGAAGAATTTACAACACGGATCGGACGCTCGGAAAGAACAAATTCAGTTGTTGAACCAATGCTTTCTTTACAGTGGTTCATACGAATGAAAGAGATTTCTCAAAGGGCTAAAGAAGCAGTCGCCAACGACGAAATTCACCTCCACCCTGCTAAGTTTAAAAACACCTACCGTCATTGGATGGAGAATGTCCGCGATTGGTGTATTTCGCGGCAATTATGGTGGGGCCATCGGATACCAGCATGGTACGATGAAGAAGGACATGTTGTGGTAGCAGAACATGAAGAGGAAGCAAAGAGGAAGTATGAGACAGAGTTTCCGGGTAAAGATTCTTCGAAATTAAGGCAAGATCCGGATGTTTTGGATACCTGGGCATCCTCGTGGCTTTGGCCTATTGAAGTGTTCAAGGGATTCGGTGAAACATCTCTTGATCCACAAAAAGGAAAAATCGATAAAGGCCAGAACAATGACCTGAGTAAGTTCTACCCCACACAAGTATTGGTTACAGCACCGGAAATTCTTTTTTTCTGGGTAGCGCGTATGATCATAGCGGGTTACGAATACCTGGATGAAAAACCATTTGAGGATGTTTACCTGACTGGAATTGTCCGCGATAAGTTGGGAAGAAAAATGAGCAAATCCCTTGGTAATTCTCCTGATCCGCTCGATTTGATTTCTAAATACGGCGCAGATGGAGTTCGTACCGGTATGCTCTTCAGCTCACCCGCAGGTAACGATCTGTTATTTGATGAAAAGCTCTGTGAGCAAGGGAGAAATTTCTCAAATAAAATATGGAATGCTTTTCGATTACTCAAAGGCCTTACCATTGAAGAAAGTCATTCCCCTGAAGTAAATACCATTGCAGGAGAATGGTTTAACAGTAAACTTAATTCTGCCATTCTGGAGGTAGAAGAATTATTTTCAAAATTCAGAATTTCAGAAGCGCTTCTGACGATTTATAAGTTGGTATGGGATGACTTTTGTGCCTGGTATCTGGAGGCCATTAAACCGGAATATGGAAAACCTTTAGATCGAAGAACAGCCGATGAAGCCGTTCATTTTTTTGAACAACTGCTTAAGTTAGTTCATCCATTCATGCCGTTTCTTACGGAAGAATTATGGCATGAATTAAATACTCGCCAAGAGAAGGACTGCATCATACGTTCATCCTGGCCAACAGCCAATCAGACGATCGATTCCTCGGTTACTTCTGGAGCTGAACAAGCCTTCTCTATTATCACTGAGTTAAGGAATCTAAGAAATACGAAAGGAATTTCTCCAAAAGTAAAATTGAATCTTTTAATAAATGCCGACAGCAAAATAGACCATCGTTTCTCTTCATTAATCTGTAAGTTGGGCAATCTGGAATCATTGTCTGTTACAAAAGATATCCCCGCTGGTGCAACAGGATTTATGGCTAATGCCATTGAATGCTTTGTGGTGCTGGAAAGTCAAACTGATCCTAAGCAAGAGCTGGAGGCCATTGATAAGGAACTCAATTATTTAAAAGGTTTTCTGACCTCTATCGAAGCCAAGCTAAGCAATTCAAGGTTTATGAACAGCGCACCAGTTTCTGTGGTTGAACTCGAACTCAGAAAAAAATCTGATGCGTCTGAAAAAATTATGAAATTGGAGAAACGGAAATCAGAGCTAACGGCTTAATCCAAAAGATTTAAAACTTTAAGTTTTTTTCTTATGACTCTCCTCAGATACAAAAAGAGAGGCTATATACGCCGTAAACGTACCGAATAAGCCTACGCCGAACGTCATAAGAATCATAGCCAAAATTCTACCTTCGGTTG
>JBMSPY010000408.1:0-2037 GCA_049423005.1 Cyclobacteriaceae bacterium | reverse complement strand
TTGTCCGGTAGTCGCCTATATGGTAGGTGGTATACCAGATTTGATCGTTCAGGGTGAAACTGGTTATTTGGTGGATCAGGGTAACGAACAACTGATGGTGGACTACGCCATCCAGATCCTTGATCCTGCTTACCAGCCTCAAATTGAAAAGATTAAAAAAAACGCATCTGCATTGGTGCAGGACCATTACAGGAATGCGCAAATTGCCCATCGTTTTGAGCAGACATATACCCAATTGACTAGTCAGACACTTTAGCCGAGTATGATCAGTTTTATTTTTCTCTTGATTATTCTTGGCTTCATTACCGCTTATGGGCTTTCCATCCTGTCAGCTGGACTGGAAGATTCGGATCGAAAAATTCCGATTTACCTCGTCTTTTGGCATGCGTTGCTGGCGGCCGCATATTTCGGCTACGCCATTTTCAACCGATCGGATTCTAAACATTACTATTACAAGGCATCGAGTGCTTTTTTGGGTCCGAATTGGTTCGACTATTATGGTGTAAGTACCACCTTCATCGATTTTTTAACCTTTCCGTTGGTTCAATACTTCGGACTTTCCTATGAGGCTGCCATGCTTTTTTATGCCTGGCTGGGGTTGATTGGATTTTTATTGTTCTTCATTACGCTAAAGGAAAACCTGGTTACACGCCCGACTTTTTTTGGTTATGATTTGCTGACCATAATTTTATTTCTGCCCAACTTACACTTTTGGTCATCCTCCATCGGAAAAGGCTCAATAGCTTTTCTAGGTTTCGGTTTATTTTTTTACGGTCTTTCAAAATTTGGTCAACGATGGTTGTTGGCGTTGCTGGGCGGAGTTATTATTTATCATGTTCGTCCTCACATCTTGTTTATTACGCTTATTGCCTCTGCTCTTGGCTATCTATTTTCATCCTCTAATGTAGGTACGTGGGGCAGAGTGGCAATCGTACTCATTTCTCTGATCGGCTTTTATTTTATTGCAGCAGATGTGTTGGCTCTGACCGGAATTGACGAAGAGGCCATATTGCAAGAGTCCACCACACTTTCGCGTCGGGCTTTTGAACTTTCAAAAGCAACCTCAGGAGTGAATATCTCCGGTTATAGTTTTCCGCTTAAACTTTTTACCTTCTGGTTCAGGCCACTATTTTTTGATGCACCTGGAGCATTGGGAATTATTGTTTCTTTTGAAAATGTGATCTACCTGTTGCTGTTTCTGAAAATCGTGAATCCTGCATTCATTTTATACCTGCTTCGAAGTGATGCCATAATCAAAACCTCAGCCATTACATTCCTGGGGGTTTCTTTTGCGCTGGCTCAACTTTCCGGAAATCTGGGGTTGGCCATGCGGCAAAAAAGTCAGGTCATGATTTTACTGATGTTCGTAATTTTAAAATTCCTGGATGAAAAACAACAAAAAACAATTGCCGAGGAGCAACGCAGAAAAGAAGTTTTGGCTACCCAACTGGAGCGGATCAAAGCGAGCCGAGAACGACAGGTAGGTCGAAGATCACTTACCTGATTTCATAAGCCCTGAATTGCAATCCACGCATGAGTCAGCACAACAAGTTAACGGTGGTCCATATCATCAAAGGTTTGGGCAGGGGAGGCGCCGAGCGATTGCTGGTGAGTACCATTCGAAACCATTCCAGTACCTACCAGTTTCACGTAGTTTATTTCCTGACTTTAAAAGATCATCTGGTGTCCGAATTAAGTTCGGCCGGAGCAACCGTACACCTTATTTCTGCTTCCTCACCTTTGCAGATGTTTCTAAAGCTCCCGGCATTGCTTCGCCTCCTTCGATTGATTCGCCCCAATTTACTTCATGCCCATCTGCCGCTTTCAGGGGCAGTAGCCGCTCTCGCCTCCTGGATTTTGGGCCTTCCATTGGTTTATACCGAACACAATCTTCCTTCACGGTACCATAGACCAACACAATTCATTCATTTTTTTACGGTCCGGCGTGCCTTAAAAGTACTCTGTGTATCCCGCGTGGTGTTGAATGATCTTACCGACCGGTATAACGTGAAATCCAAAACTACTCTCCTTGAAAAT
>JBMSPY010000407.1:0-2043 GCA_049423005.1 Cyclobacteriaceae bacterium | reverse complement strand
AAGTGTCCTGCATTTCGCGAGCCGGATGGTTTTCAGGGAAGTTAAGTGCGGAAATGTTGTGCCAATCATCCTCCACCTCAGGTCCATCTTCTACATTAAAACCCAGCCTCTCAAAAATCTCTATGATACGGTATCGGGTAAGCGTCAGCGGATGCATGTTTCCAATGTGATCCTGAGCTACGGGTAAGGTAAGGTCTGGAACATCTGTTGAGGCCGCTGCACCTTCAGCTTGCTCACTTAATGTTTTGAATTTCTCTTCAGCAACCTGTTTAAGTCCATTGAGCACCTTTCCCAGCTTTTTCTTCTCATCAGACGAAGCCTCACGAAAAGCGTCGAACAACGTCGGTATCGCTCCTTTCCGGCTAAGGAAACGAAGACGAAAATCTTCTGCCGAGCCGTTTTTACCGGCCTCAAAAGCCATCACTTCCTGTTCAATCTGCTGTACCTGCTGTTCAAGATTCATATATAGGTCGCTTCAACGGGCAAATCTAATGATTATGATTGTTTAAGGTAATTTCTGATTTGATGAGCAAGTGTAATGGATGGTCGCGCCTCTTCCAGTCCAAATCCTTCGCCATTCAAAATGGACTGATAGCTCCGTGTATGGAGTTCCGTAAATCCGTCACTGAATTCAATTTCCTCCCCATCCATGGTCAAGGAACGGAAGGTTCTCTTTCCCTTGGCACGTACCTCCTCGGGTATACTTAGGTAATCAATGCTGAGCTTCCATTTTACCCGGGCTCGTTCCAGTTCAATCTGACCAGATGCGGTGTCTTCCGTGATACTGAAAACCTCTAAGCCTTTGACTGCGCCAAATACCCATATCAGCATATCAAAAAAATGAATACCGATATTCGTCGTGATGCCACCAGATTTTGACTCATCGCCCTTCCAACTGATGTGGTACCAGTTCCCTCTAGAAGTCATATAGGTTAAATCCACATCGTACATTTTATCAGCAGGTCCATTTTTTACTTTTTCACGAAGTGCGATAATAGCTGGATGATGCCGGAGTTGAAGAATGTTATAAACTTTCTTGCCTGTTTCATTTTCAATTTCAGCTAGAGCATCCACATTCCAGGGATTAAGAACAAGTGGCTTTTCACAAATAGCATTAGCTCCATGGCGCAAGGCAAACCGAATATGGGAATCGTGTAAATAATTAGGTGAGCAAATACTTACAAAATCAATTTGATTACCCTGACGCTTCAGTTTATCCAGATGGCGATCGAATCGCTCAAACTCTGTAAAGAAATCAGCATCTGGAAAATAGGAATCCATGATTCCAACAGTATCTGATTTATCGAGTGCCGCAATGAGGGTGTTACCAGTATCGCGAATGGCCTGAAGATGTCGGGGAGCGATGTACCCGGCTGCGCCGATTAATGCAAATTTTTTCATACCATCAGGATATTCGGGTTACGCGGCCACCAGATAGCTGATACCGTTGACCTGATTCCGGGCAGGTAGCCATACCAGAATCATCAAACTTTAACCGGTGACCGAATTCACTCATCCAGCCAATCTGTCGTGCAGGATTTCCAATCACTAGGGCATATGCTGGAACCACTTTAGTGACAACAGCGCCAGCACCTATAAATGCATAGTCACCGATTGGATTTCCACAAACAATAGTGGCATTGGCGCCTATGGTAGCTCCTTTACCAACCTTGGTCTTCTTGTACTCATTCTTCCGGGCAACAGCACTTCGTGGATTAATCACATTGGTAAACACCATTGAGGGACCAAGAAATACATCATCTGCACATTCAACACCAGTATAAATGGACACATTGTTTTGCACCTTCACATTATTTCCCAGACTAACCTGTGGAGAAACAACCACGTTCTGCCCAAGGTTGCAATTTTCGCCGATCACACAACCCGTCATGATATGTGCAAAATGCCAGATCCGGGTTCCTGCCCCTATGGAGCATCCCTCATCAATTACTGCAGTAGGGTGAGCCTGGTAAAGTTGTTGTTCAGCCATTATAGAATTCCCGAACGGAAGCACAAATATAATCCAATGTTTCGCGATCCATT
>JBMSPY010000406.1:0-2054 GCA_049423005.1 Cyclobacteriaceae bacterium | reverse complement strand
TCTATATTTGCCTATCTGAGAAACTAAATTTTCTTTTAAGGTATTCATTACAACAAGCCTGTGCAATTCTAGAATAAATTCTCTCGTTATATCTTCTTTATATCCCAATATAAAATCAAATGCTTTTGATCGGCCGACATAGCCGCACCGTAAAATCGACCTTTGTTCATCGCCTCAAAATCGATCACCTTAAGTTCCCGCCAATTTCCGGAAGGACCAACTAATGAAAAACCTGAAGAATTTTTAGCCTTTCCACCGCGCACTAGCAACGTACCATCCTGAAAAACATTGAACACCTGATTCAAATGATGGGCATTCAACGGCGAAGGCGCATGAACAGCTGCCGACCAACTTCCATCTGTTCCTTTTTTACTCAACCAGATGTCCTGCGTACCCTCCACACCGTAGGTGTTCTGAGGATGATTCTGAACAAAAAAATACAACGTATTTCCATCCGGCGAAATCACCGGCGCTGCCTCATGGTAACCGGTACTTACCGCCGTAAGGCGTTGCAATTGATAGCGCTGACCGGTGGGTTGAGCCACCGAAACTAGGGTGACCAAACTAACATAGAGAAAAATAAAATACTTCATGCAGGAAGGTTAGGCAGGTAAAGTTAACAGGAGCCTGCGCATTTCCGAATAGAAACAGGTTGCAGGATGAACGCCATCACCCTAATTTTGATCATGGCCAAATTAGATTTAATCCTTCCGCTGGGTGATCCCCGCCTCTACCAGAAATGCGAACCCGTTCAACGGGAAGAGCTCGATTCCCTCAAGCCGGTCATTCAAGACCTTCACGACATCATCTTTGAATTTCGTGCCAAGTACAACGCAGGTCGCGCCATCGCCGCACCTCAAATCGGATGCATGAAACGACTCATTTACATGCACATCGATAAACCGGTCGTGTTCATCAATCCCGTGCTCAGCAATCTGAGTGATGAACTTTTTGAACTATGGGACGATTGTATGTGCTTTCCCAATCTACTCGTACGACTGAAACGCCACCGCTCCCTGACCATCACCTATCGCGATGAAAACTGGAACGAACAATCCTGGGATATGAAGGACGATTTGTCTGAACTACTGCAGCACGAATACGATCACCTCGAAGGTGTGCTAGCTACACAACGAGCGATCAACGATCAATCGTTTAAATGGCGGTCATAGTACCGAAGGCAGATTGAAGAAACCACGGCCACTCATACTGATGGCCATCAGGATCAAGACCATCGCAAAAACATTGTAGAGAAATACACGCTTGTGTTTAGCCGCGGAGATTCTCAATGAATCCTCAGAGGATCCTGTACCAGCCCCCGAAACTCCTGAAGTGCCGGCCACTGAGGCTCTCGAAGTGGCCGATATAAGTCTTTTGGTAGTAATACGTGATAAAGTAATCAGCGTAATGGCAATCAACATCGTAGTGATGTGCTCCACCAACCAATAACGGGCCACAGGATCTTTCATGGAGGCCCCTGAGAAAACCACAGCTGGACTTACCCCATACAATATCAATCCCAGAATTAATTGGGTATGCGCCATCATCAACAGCCATAAAGAAAGTTTTTCATCCAGTTTATCAAACGGAGCTCCGCCAAACCAGCCGCGGGCCGAGCGCAGAATGGAAAGAATCATTGCGATGAGTACGAAATAACGAACCACCGAGTGGAATACTAAAGTAAGAGAATGCAAATAATCCATAAGATTGATGTGTTGACTGCGACAAATGTAAAAGAAAAAATCGTTGGAAGGTCTACAGACTCACGCCACGCTTCCAGGGGATAAAATCATCCTGATTCAGCCGTACCGCATGTGGGATCTTTTCGCCACTGGCCACCTGAATGCAATACTCCAGAATGTCCTCCCCCATCTGCTCAATGGTACGCTCACCCGTAATTACCGGCCCTGCATCAATATCAATAATATCGGGCATCCGTGTGGCCAAGGCTGTGTTGGTGGAAACTTTTATAGTTGGACAAACCGGATTTCCGGTAGGTGTACCAAGACCAGTCGTAAACAAAATCAAATTCGCACCCGCAGCAGCTTTGCCCG
>JBMSPY010000405.1:0-2054 GCA_049423005.1 Cyclobacteriaceae bacterium | reverse complement strand
TGTAACGATCCTGAATTTCGGAAGATTCGATTCGGGCACCCAAACCTGGGGTTTCACCGGCATGTTGAAACTTAACACCCTGAACAGTATTAAAGTCAGATTTCAAGGCCACATAGCCCCAGATATTATTCCAAAGACCAAAACCATAGACTGGCAGAACGGTGTATTCCACCGTATTGGGATCTGACTCAGATCTGAATTCATAAACTGGGAGTAATCTGTCTGAAGGAGACTTTTTGTATTCATCGGCAATGATGACGTTTTCTGCAGGGATTCCTTCGCGCAAATTTCCGTTGGAATCAATCACATAAGAACGAATCCGTGAATTATAAATTTCTTCTACGTCGTCTGTTTCACTAAGTGTCATGACCGTTGAAAGGATGTTTTCCTTTTTCTCGCGCGCAATGTTTGCTTCTTGTTTGTCTTTTAAACTAACAGAGGCAAATGCTAGTGCTACTGCACAAATCACCGTAAGTGCAGCTGAGTAGAGGAGGATGTAGGTGTTAGACTGTCGCACGTTTCAATCTTCTGTTTTTGTTAGCATTAATTACAAAATAGTCGATAAGCGGAGCAAAGACGTTCATCAGCAGGATGGCGAGCATGATTCCTTCCGGATAGGCCGGGTTAAATACACGAATCAATACTGTAAACATGCCAATGAGCAATCCATAGATCCATTTTCCAGTTCCGGTATGTGCTGCCGTTACCGGATCGGTCGCCATAAACACCGCGCCAAAGGCCAGTCCGCCGATAATCAAATGATAATGGGCAGGCATTTCCATGAAAGGATTGCCTCCAATCAGGTTCAGAAACAATCCCATCGCATAAGCTCCTGCAAAAACACTGACAATGATGCGGAAACTTCCAATCCCTGTAAGCACCAGAATTAATCCACCAATCAGGCACATCAACGTGGAGGTTTCACCAATGGATCCAGGACGCATGCCAAGGAATAAATTTTGGATCGAGTACATTCCTTCTGCCCAACCTGATCCGAAGCTTGCAAAATCCTCAACAACATTGCCTGTAGATTGGGCAGCCACAGCCAATGGCGTTGCGCCGGAGAATCCCGCTACAGCTTTTTCTCCTTCTGCGATGTAGCTCCAAACGTCGCCTGAAATATCCGTAGGATAGGCGAAGTATAAGAAGGCACGAGCTGTGAGCGCAATATTCACTACGTTCATACCCGTTCCACCGAACGCCTCCTTACCAATGACTACAGCGAATGCCGTTGCTACGGCAACCTGCCACAATGGAATATCCGGAGGCATAACCAACGGAATGAGCATTCCGGTAACTAAATATCCTTCGTTTACCGGATGCCGACGAAGCGTGGCAAAAATGAATTCAATACCTAGGCCAACACCGTACGATACGATGATGATCGGCACCACCTGCCATATTCCTACCATGAACATCTCTCCAACGGTAGCGGACTTACCAATGGCCAGGAAGTGTTGATAACCCACATTCCAGGTTCCAAAGATGAGGCACGGTACCATTGCTAAAATCACTGTCATCATCATGCGTTTCAAATCAACGGCATCTCTGATGTGTGCACCTTTTTCGGGAGTGGTGGTGTTGGGGGCAAATAAAAATGTATCAAATGCCTCATAGGCGTAATAATACTTTTCAAGCTTGCCGCCTTTTTCGAAGTTGTGTTTGACTTTATCGAGCTGATCTCTTAAGAACTTCATGCTGCTGTTTATTAACCTTTATAGTCTTCTTACTTTAATTACGAGGTTCGCATTAATTCAAGTCCTTCTCTAAGTATGGACTGAATGGGTTGCTTGGAAACGTCTACAAATTCACAAAGTGCTAAATCCTCTTCAATAACTTCATAGATGCCGAGTGCTTCCATTTCATCCACGTCATTAGCTAAAATCGCTTTCAGGAGCTGAACAGGGTAGACATCCATCGGAGTCACTTTTTCAAAAACACCAGTGGCCACAAATGCGCGTTCCTCACCATGAGTATTGGTGTCTAAATTGTACTCTCCTGAATTGAGGAAGGAAAGCAATCCGAAAGCTCTGGAGAAGCTTAGTTTTTTAACG
>JBMSPY010000404.1:0-2054 GCA_049423005.1 Cyclobacteriaceae bacterium | reverse complement strand
TTGGTTGCGGCAAGTATGGGTATGTATAGCCTGGAGACTTATCCAATGGATTCCTTTATCTGGGAATACCTGGCCTATTGCGCAGGTACAGGAGGCAGTATTCTCATCATCGGATCAGCCGCCGGCGTAGCTGTAATGGGGATGGAAAAAATTGATTTTATCTGGTACCTGAAACGCGTAAGTCTGATCGCGATGATCGGATATTTTGCTGGAGCGTTTACCTATCTGGCCATTTATCAGATGATCCATTAAGGCAGCCAAAAAGCTGAAACTTAGTCATTGCTTTCAGGCGTATGCCTGACCTCAACCAACTCAGGCATTGACCGATTCATTTTAACAATCCTGATCTGGTAACCATCCATGGTAAATTGATCACCTTCCTTAAGATCAGACTTTGTATTGGTGATCAGGCCCGCCAACGTATCGTATTCTTCTGATTCCGGAAAAGGAATTTCAAGTAGTTTATTAATATCGTGTATGGGGCTTCTGGCCAGTATCTGAAAATGATTTTCTCCTAATTGGGTAACCACCTGCTGTTCCTGGTCGTGCTCATCCTGGATTTCTCCGACAAGCTCCTCCAGGATATCCTCCAAAGTCACAATTCCCATCGTTCCACCAAACTCACTGATGACCACAGCCATCTGAACTTTTTTTCGCTGAAACTCTCGGAGAAGAGTATCGATGCCTTTGTTTTCGGTAATGTAAAAAGCAGGACGAAGAATATCTCTTAATGTTTTTGTAGTTTTTTCAACATGATTCGCAACAATGTCTTTGGCATGAACAATGCCGGTAATTTCATCCAGCGAACCTTCGTAAACAGGATACCTGGAATATCCCTCCTTAAGAACAATACGAAGGGCTTCTTCCATGGAGAGTCCAACACTCATTCCGGTCACCTTTAGTCTCGGAACCATTACCTGACGAACAATCCGATTGTCAAAATCAAAGACATTTTGAATTAACTCGCGCTCGGAGGTTTCAATTGCTCCACCTTCTTCACTCTCGGCAATGATGAGTTTCAGTTCCTCCTCCGAATGGATCTGCTCACGAACCGGACGAATCCCCAACAAACGCAGGATCATATTCGCAAAACCATTCAAGACAAAAATTACCGGCTTAAAAAAGAAATAAAACAGGCGAAGAGGCAAGGCCAGTTTCATGGTGGTAGCTGTCGGGTACTGAATCGCCAAAGACTTTGGCGCCAGTTCACCAAACACAATATGCAAAATGGTAATCACCACAAAAGCCACAGGAAATGCAATTCGATGCGCTAACTTATCGTCCAGCTCCAGACCCATCGAGTCCATAACATTCAGAATGATTCTGGAAACAACATCCTCACCTACCCAACCCAGTCCAAGACTGGCCAGCGTAATTCCGAGCTGTGTGGCTGCCAAAAACCCATCCAGATTTTCCAAAACTGCCTCAGCAGCCTTTTTTGAAAGACCAGATTGTAGTGCAATTTGAGAGGACCTGACTTTTACGATTGCAAATTCAGCCGCCACAAAAAACCCATTAAGGAAAACCAAGAGTAGGGTTACGAGAATTTCTAGCGTCATAGCTCAGTCGACTCCAAAGGATCAAAAAATGCCTTTTTCATCGTTTTTTCAAGGATTAGAATAGCGAATGTACAGAGAATTCTTTAATAAGAACGGTCATCCTCTTTCTTCAGAGTCCGATACTTAAGCCCCCGGAGGAATCGCGTGAGGCTCCCGTTACACTTCGTAAAGCATTGTTCATTCCTTCACAACGAAGAACACCTAAAAAAGCAAAAATGATCGCCTCTTTAAAGTCAATGATCTGATTGGAGCCAACTTGAATTTTTATCTGAGACCCACACAGTGCCACGATACGTTCAACCAAAAAAGTATTGTGTGCCCCTCCCCCGGTTAACAAAACACTCTTTCCTTTTGTAGAGGAGATAGCTTTGGAAATAGCACTCGCCGAATATTCGATGAAAGTCCTCATTTTATCTTTTAGGACGATCCCATTGTCGCGGTTTTCCAAAAGAGGAAGAATAAATTTTTCAAAGTGCTCCCGTGCCAACGAGGGTC
>JBMSPY010000403.1:0-2071 GCA_049423005.1 Cyclobacteriaceae bacterium | reverse complement strand
TTCATAGGACCGCAGAGCCTTCACCGGAAAAAATGGTTACTGCCGAGCACGCGCCATGCGCATCTTTTAGTTTGCTGGAAACAGAATGGTTATCCAGTGAAGTTAAATATGGCCTAAGGATATCCTGGTTATTTTAAATCCCAACTCTCAATCGTCCTTAAAAGCAGTCACTCAAATGACTGCTTTTTTATTTACCCAACAGCACCCCACCGCTTCTTTCAAAAATCTTAAACCGGCATTGTATGCCGTATGTCCAACGGATGCCCCGCATATAAACTTTGAGTATTCCTAACATGAAAATATTTGCAGACCTTAGCCGGATAATTGTATTCAGATCATGGACATTAAATCGGATGTATTGATTGTAGGGGCAGGTCACAATGGTCTTGTGGCTGCACTGATGCTGGCTCGCAAAGGCTTAAAAGTTACGGTTTTAGAAGAGCAACCGGTTGTCGGTGGAGCAGTTCGAACAGAATTCCCCTTCAAAAAAGTACCCGGCCTCGGCACAAGCACCGGTGCCTATCTTCTGGGTGTCATGCCTCCTGAACTGATCCAGAAACTTCAGATAGACTTACCATTATTCCGTCGAGATCCACATTACTTCCTACCAACTACGGGTCATAAATACCTCCTCTTTGGTTCCGACCGCGAATCGATGAAGCAACAGTTTGTTTCCTTTTTCTCCGAAGCCGACTGGCGGGCTAATGAAGCACTCACTGAAGAAATCAGTCAGATCCGCGACGACGTAGCACCCACCTGGATGCAGGAACCGTTGTCGATTGAAGAAACAGCTGACCGTTTCGTTCGTCCGGCCCTGCAGGAAAATTTCATCAAGCTCTGCCGTGGCTCCGTTGGAGCTTATATCGATCGCTTTGGATTTCAAAGTGATTTGGTTAAAGCCATGTATGCCGTTACCGATGGATTTTCAGGTCTATTCGGCACCTGGGATACTCCCGGAACAGGAATGAATTTTCTTGTTCACAACATGTGTCGCCTGCCCGGAAGCGATGGCACCTGGATGATCGTCGGAGGTGGTATGGGCACCGTTACCCGAACACTGGCGGAAGCTGCTCAGGCAGCAGGGGCAAAGATTTATACTTCCAAAAAGGTCTCTCACATTGAAATTGAATCTGGCATGGCCAAAGGTGTAGTGCTGGCCAATGGCGAAAGGTATTCGGCTACAACGGTTGTTGTCAATGCCGATCCTTTTAAAATGCGTGATATGATTGGTCGTGATCACCTACCCAAAGTGTACAACGACCGAATTGATTCTTACCGCAAGCCTGGTTCAACCATGAAAGTAAATTTGGCGTTGAAGGGCCTTCCGAAATTTACGTGTCTGCCGGAAGACCGCGGACAATTTGGGCCGACCATTCACCTGTTGCCCGATGAAAAAGAAGTCATGCAACACATCCGTGATGGATTCAATACGGTGAGCAACGGTCATCTCGATCCATTCCCGACCATCGAGTGGTACATTCATACGACAGTTGATCCTTCGCTGCGGGATGAACATGGTCACCACAATTCGGCTCTCTTTGTTCAGTGGGTGCCTGCAGAAATTAAAGGAAGCAGCTGGGAACAGGAGGAGGAAAAGTATGTGCGACATCTGCTTTCCATTTGCGATCGGTTTGCGCCGGGAACCAGTGATCTGGTGGCCGATGTTTTTGCGCTGCATCCCGGTAAAATTGAAAAGCACTTTGGAATTACAGGCGGTCACATTCACCATGTAGATAATAGTTTTGGCTTTTCAGACCGGTTACCGTATGCATCCCCGGTTCAGGGAGTCTATTCTTCCAGCGCCGGTACGCATCCCGCCGGGTCGGTAATTGGTTGTGCCGGCCACAATGCTGCCGAGCGGGTTTTGAAAGATATGGGGGTTCGGTAGGTATCCGAAAAATTGATTCCAGCATCCTCGAGGAATGCGGGTTCAATAATTTAGGTCGAAGCGCTAGCCATAGTTGATAAATTACTTTTAAATTGAGCATACAATCGTTGGTCCTTGCTCAATAAATCAATCCTTTCTGTACTGCTGATTTTCTGTAGTGTTGAGTTTGCGCTTAGTCAGGGC
>JBMSPY010000402.1:0-2077 GCA_049423005.1 Cyclobacteriaceae bacterium | reverse complement strand
AGATCAATGCGGCCTGTTGGGTGAGCGCATCCAACGAAACAATCATGGAGCTGCAAACAATAATGCCAAGAATGGGCACTAATGGCACCAATGGTGTTTTAAATGGACGGTTGATTTCAGGACTCTTCACGCGAAGAACCCAAACACCGACACAAACCAGAACAAAGGCAAATAGGGTTCCAATGCTTGTAAGGTCTCCGGCTACACTTCCCGGAACAAAAGCTGCAAACGCTCCTACAAAGAAAAGCAGAATCAAATTTGATTTCCAGGGAGTTCTGAATTTAGGATGCAATTCCGAAAATACAGGAGGAATGAGTCCGTCTTTTGACATCGAGTAGAATACACGTGATTGTCCAAGCAGCATTACCAGAATCACACTCGAGAATCCGGCAAGAATAGCAAGTGTGATAAGTTTGGCCAACCACTCGTAGCCAGACATATACGTTTGAATGGCGTATGCAACAGAAGCTTCTTTGCCTGCTACCTGAAAGTCTTTATAGTTCGCAACACCGGTTAATACATGAGAAAACAGGATGTAAAGGATGGTACAAACAATCAATGAACCTAAAATTCCGATTGGCATATCCCGCTTAGGATTTTTTGCTTCCTGAGCAGCTGTCGAAACAGCATCAAACCCGATAAAGGCAAAGAATACAACTCCGGCTCCGTTGAGCACTCCTCCCCAGCCAAATTCAAAAAATCCTTCATGTCCGGGACCTTGTGGGATCATAAATGGTGTGTAGTTGTCTGTGTTGATGAAGCCCCATCCCAACGCAATAAAAATTAATACGATGGCCACTTTGATGACCACGATAATGGCATTCACCAGTGCGGACTCCTGTGTTCCTTTTATCAGAATCAATGAGAGTGCTGCAACAATAAAAAATGCCGGTAAATTCATGATGCCGGTAATGCCTTCCGGCGAGGTTTCAAATGGTGAATGTGTCCACTCGTATGGTATGTGTCCAAGATTGAAACTATGTAGTAGGTTATTCAGATACTCGCTCCAGGCTATTGAAACAGTTGCTGATGCCAGTGCATATTCAAGAACCAGCGCCCATCCGATGATCCATGCAACAAATTCCCCCATCGTTGCATAGGCATACGTATATGCGCTACCCGCAACAGGTATCATGGCAGAGAATTCTGCGTAACATAATCCGGCAAAAGCACAGCCGATGGCAGCAATAATGAATGAGATTACTACTGCTGGTCCCGCAGAGTCTCCGGCTGCAGCGGCAGTACGCACGAATAAACCTGCGCCAATGATAGCGCCGATTCCAAGTGCAATCAGATTACCTGCACCGAGGGTGCGCTTAAGTCCTTTGTCAGAATCTCCGGCCTGAGCCAGAAGACTATCAAGGGGTTTCTTGATGAATAAACTCATGATAGATGGTTAGGTTTGAATCCCTAAAGTAAAAATAAATGCTGATTATGGGCCTACCGGGAGTAAAAGTTTGGTTCATAATGCCATTTGTTTAACCCTTACTAAATTCGGGACGTGAAAAAGCCTTATGTGATCGGAATTACAGGCGGAAGCGGGTCTGGCAAGACCTTTTTCCTGCAGCATCTTTCAGCTGGATTGACGCAAAAAGAAATGTGTCTGATTTCTCAGGATCATTATTATCGTCTCAGAGAGCAGCAGCCGGTTGATTCCAATGGTGTCCGGAATTTTGATCTTCCTGAATCCATCGACCAACAAGCATTGGAACAGGATATGTTGAAGTTGCTCTCCGGTCAATCCATCCGGAAGCAGGAGTACACCTTCAATAACCCTGATGTCCATGCGGCAATTTTAGAATTCAATCCTGCGCCTGTGATTATAGTGGAAGGCTTGTTTGTTCAGTATTTTGATGAGGTACGCAGGTTACTTGACCTTCGGATTTTTATTGAAGCCAAAGATCATGTCAAATTAAGTCGTCGGATAAGAAGAGATCAGGTCGAGCGAGGTTATGATTTAGATGATGTTTTATACCGCTATCAGAACCATGTAATGCCCGTTTATGAGACACTGATAGAACCTCTTAAACACCAGGCCGATCTGATCATACCCAATAATCAACACCTAAAAAAGGCA
>JBMSPY010000401.1:0-2123 GCA_049423005.1 Cyclobacteriaceae bacterium | reverse complement strand
TGAGTAAAATTATAAAAGGCTTTCCTTCAGCAACGGTAACCAGTCTCTTAACTTCAGGTCTATACGGATAACCAGCGGGCGGAGAACATTCCGCAGGCCAGGCTGAATTATCGGCATGAAAAACCGGCAGATCAAATTGATTCTTTCCAAAAAACTTTAAAAAAAGGAAGATCAAAACCGGAAGAGCCAAAGCCAGGAAAAGTAAAATGAGTTTTCGCTTGTTCATGAAGAAAGTGATTTGAACCCAAAAAAAAGGCCAGAGCGTATACCCTGGCCCTTTATTTATTCACATTAAAATTTATTGAGCACCCAGGATGCTAAGGCCTTCGTAGATCATAGCTACTAAAAACCAAACCACGAACACCATCGGGATCAGGATGGACCAAAAAAGGACTTTAACCTCATGGCGGAGGTGCATGAATTCACCCACGATATAGCCAGCCTTAACGATGGTGAGGGCAATAAAGATGGAGGTTTTTAAATGTCCCGCGTCGAGTGTAAAAGCAAACACGAACTCAATGCCAGTAACGATAGCCATAATGAGTGCTACACGCCAAAGTTTTTTAATTTTTTCCTTATCTGGCGGAAGTACTGTGATCTGGGGGTCTTCAGAATGATTTGCCATATCGATAAACAACTTTAAGTCTAAACGAGGTAAAAGAAGGTAAACACAAATACCCAAACAAGGTCAACAAAGTGCCAGTACAAGCCAACTTTCTCAACCATTTCATAAGAACCACGACGGTCGTAAAGGCCAGTTACCGTCCTGAAGTAGATAAGGAAGTTTAAGGCCACACCACTAAAGACATGGAAGCCATGGAAGCCTGTGATAAAGAAAAAGAAATCAGCGAATGCCGGGGGACCGTATTGGTTGGCATGGAGATTAGCGCCTAGAATTTCAACCTTTTGACCAAACGTATCCTGAATGGTAGGAACACCAGTACCAACAATGAAGTGTGTCCACTCCCAAGCCTGACAGCCGAGGAAAGCAACGCCACCAACGATTGTCCAAAGCATCCACTTTTCAACTGCCTTTCGGTCCATGCGATGACCAGCTTCCACAGCCAAAACCATGGTCACGGAACTCATAATCAAAATAAAGGTCATCAAACCCACGAAAACGAGGGGAAGAGGTACACCGTGGAAAAAAGGAACAGCCTCAAAAACCTTTTCAGGAATGGGCCAATATTCTGTAGAGAACTGGAATGGACCACTGGCTGGGTCATAGGCCGGGTTGGCTGAACGCACCAGACCATACGTAATGAGCAGGCCTGAAAATGTGAAAGCATCAGACAATAAAAAGAACCACATCATCAGTTTGCCGTAGCTGACATTCATTGGCGAAACGCCTCCATTCCAGGAAGGTTCTGCTGAATGATGGTGTGCTGCCGCAGTGTTTGCCATAGATAATTAGAGAGGTTACGGGTTATCGATAGTAACTTAAAAACACGAACAAATATAGCCAAAGTCCCCCCAAAAAGTGCCAATAAGTGACGCACATTTCGATTTGAGCGAGGCTTTTAGGACCCATTTTACCAAGGCGGGCAGAGTTCCAAACAATGAGTAGAAAAATGACTGCGCTGACCAGGTGAAGTCCGTGTAAACCTGAAAGGACATAAACAAATGATTCAGAAGGGTTTCCGACAAAATAAACATTGGAAGAAACCAATTGGCCCCAGGCGTAAAATTGACCAACCAAAAAGCCAAGTCCCAATAATGCAGTAGCTGTAATCCAGGTTTGTGTCTTTTGGAGCAGATTCTTTTTGGCATTTAAATAGGCCAAGTGCATGGTAACGCTACTGGCTACAATGATTATGGATGTCCAGTAAAACAAAGAAGGAAGCTCAAAAAGCTTCCAATCGCCCTCTGCTCTTCGAACAATATAAGCCGAGGTCATAGAAGCAAAAATCATCACCACAGTAGCCAGGAAAAGCCACATAGCAAACTTTTTAGGATGCATGGAAAGCGGCTTCTTCGGTTCCTCTACAATTCTCATTGTTTCCATAATTATCCGATTTGAGTTGGTTAAACTTTGTCTAGCAAATACGAAATCTGTACTACGGGCAAATAAATAAAAGAACCAAACATAAACAAATTTATTGACGAATTAAATGAATCTGTAG
>JBMSPY010000400.1:0-2123 GCA_049423005.1 Cyclobacteriaceae bacterium | reverse complement strand
CAAGCAGATTTCCCCTAGGCATTAAATTTAAAATGGCATCCTTACCCATTTTTTCACTGGAAACAAATCGCATGTTGCCAGACATCTGAAAGTTAATCTTGGCGGAAACAGAAGAGTAACCAAATACTCCTGATTTGGATTCATCCATTTGAATCAACGGGAAATTAAATTCCACATTAATAATTGTTGCTGCACCCAACTCACGGGAGAGTTTGTTGGAAGTATCCACAAACGTTGTTTTTTCTTTTCCTTTTGCCGTTTCGGTTTTAATGAGATACTTATAACCTGTTGGAGTTGCACTAACATAACCTTTCATTTGTGAGGAACTTAAACCGCCACCCGTCTTTAATGTCCAGCCAGCATAGTATTCCGTTTTAGCTGCCTCATCTGCTGAAATGATTTCAAATCCCTTACTTTTTAAATCGCTTACAAATGCCGCATAAGCTTCATCCGTTAGCTTTTTAAAATCAGGTTCATCAACACCATCCAAAGCAACAGTCATTGAAGTTTTAGAATCCATCGTTGCCGAGGTATTAGAGGCCGTTACGTGAAAGTTTACTCTAAATCCAGAAATGTAAACCCGCTTGGGTGCACGTTTAAAGTTGGACTCGCCATAGGAGGCTGCCGCCCCTGTGGACATATTTTTATCAGTTATCGTTTGCGCCTCAAGTCCGAAAGCGAAAAGAGTAATAGCAGCACTAACAAAGAATCGTATCATAATGGGTAGGTTAAAAATTAAACTACCAAACTACCCTGTATTTGATTAAGACGCACTACCATTAAATACGGATTTACACTCCGTACTAGTACGGATGTAGTCTAGTCTAGTCGACTAAATTTCGGGACAGCGCGTATTTTACCAGACCAACAACATTAGTGGTATTGGCTTTTCGGAAAAGATTTTTCCGATACGTCTCAACCGTGCGCTCACTTAAATTCAAATCATCAGCAATCTGACGATTGGTTTTTTCTTTAATGATCAACCTCAAGACCTGCATCTCTCGCTCTGTAAAAACAGAAGATGCTTCTGGCTCAAGCAAGCGATGCGTGAACTCTGCACTCACATAGGTATGTCCTTGCATGATCTTCTTAATCGCTGTACTCAACTCAGTTTTATCTACATTCTTAAGTAAAAATCCGTGCATTCCAGCCTTTAAACAGCGTTTTACTAAGCCAGCTTCATCCACCATGCTCAGCATTATTCCCTTTATCGCCGGCTTCATTTCCTTGCAACGACGAAAGAACTCAAGGCCATCCATTTCCGGCATTTTATAATCAATAACCAGTAGATCAACCTGATTACTTCGGACAAAATCGAGTGCCTCTTTAGGAACATCAAAAATTCCAACCACAGAAAATTCAGCAGAGAGCAACTCCTGCACTCCTTCTGAAACAATCAAGTGATCATCCACGATGACGAGCCGGATCATAGCCCTAAGATACAAATGGAATCTCTACGACAAAGACAGTCCCCTGTCTTCCTGCAACTGAATCGACATTCACCGAACCAGAAAACGGCACCAGTCGTGACTGAATATTTCGCCAGCCGTTTCCGGAAGACTGCGTAAGCCGATCGCTATCAAAACCAGGGGCATCGTCTTCAATAACCATGGAAATATGATCCGAATGACGAATCAACTGTATATGAATCGTGGCTGGCGCATTGTGACGAAATAAATTATTAAGCCATTCCTGACTTATTCGATATAGGGACAACTCCATTCGCTCTGGTAGGCGACTGGAAAAACCATTTTCCTCAACACTGACCTTGATTACCCGTGACAGATTTAATCGCCCTGCTAACTCCCGCAAGGCTTCTACCAGTCCGTCTTCCCGTAGAGTATTTGGTGAGAGATCGAAGGCAATTCCTCGGATATCGGTGTGCATCTGATCCAAAAGTGACAATGCAGTCTCTGGTACGTGTTCACTTGCTCGCTGCAGAACCATGCGCAAAGAGGACATGACCTGCCCCATGCCATCGTGCAGATCGGAGGCGAACCGGCTCCGCTCCTCTTCCTGAGAATCAATTAAAGCGATGGTAAGCTCTTTTTGGTGTTTGGCCTTTTGCTCAGACAGGAGTTGATTTCGCTTGGCAACAGAACGCTGTCTCCATAAAATAAAAA
>JBMSPY010000399.1:0-2147 GCA_049423005.1 Cyclobacteriaceae bacterium | reverse complement strand
TTTCAGAATGGTACGTAGAGGTAAACTGATGGAACTCCGGGTCGTTGAATTATTTGCCGAGCACACCAACATCAAAAATGATTTTAAAAATCTAATCGGTAGTTTTTCACCGGATTTCATTAGCCTTCTCCTGGATGGACAAGGACAAATCAAGAAATTTTTGCCATCGGGTTTCATTACTGTTGGCAGCGGAGCGCCACAAGTCGTTTGCCGAACCTTAGATGGCGCGGATTTTAGCGCTCCATTTAAAGATGAACGTCATCGTTACTTTTCTGCAGGTTCTATGGAACTATTCTAGGACTTGCTTTTATCTTGCGCTACGAATCATTCATGAATCAACCCCCTGTATTTCTGATCTCACTTGATTTTGAGTTGCATTGGGGGCGCTTTGATAAATGGCCTTTAGATCCAACTACCAAGGAAGGAAAATTTTATCGGGACTATTTCTCCAATACGCGTAAGGTCATTCCGCAGATCCTTCAGGCTATGCAGCATCATGGTGTTCATGCGACCTGGGCCACGGTTGGTTTTTTGTTTCACAAATCCAGAGAAGAGTTAACATCAAATTATCCGACACTGCTTCCAACCTTTACCAATCAGCAGATGTCTGCTTACCATTTTATCGATACAACCGGAATCGGGAAGGATGAGTCGGACGATCCGTTTCATTTTGGAGCCTCGTTGATCCATCAGATCAATCAAACCACTGGCATGGAGGTAGGTTCTCAGACCCACTCCCATTATTATGCATGTGCCCCAGGTCAGACAGCAGATCAATTTAGAGCTGACCTTAAGGCGGCTTGTGCCGTGGCAAAGGCCCGAGGTATCGATATGGTTTCGATTGTCATGCCTAAAAATGAGGTCAATTCGGAATACCTGCCGATTTTAAAAGAGAATGGAATTCTCGCGGTCCGGGTAAATCCGGATGTCTGGTACTGGGATATTCCTGTTCATAAAAAAGTTACCACCTGGAATCGGTTATGCCGCACAGCTGATTGCTATTTTCCGATTGGTAAGCGAAAATCCTTTCCGATTTCTTCCATTAGGCAATCACCATCCGGTCCATGGCTAATTCCTGCCAGTCGGTTTCTTCGTCCACACAGCGCTCAGTTTCCAATACTGAACCGAATTCGCATGCGTCGCATTCTGAATGAAATGAACGTAGCCGCCCGAAACGGAGAGGTATACCATCTGTGGTGGCATCCACATAATTTTGGTGCACATCCTGTCGAAAGCATGACGGCACTGGATCAAATTCTAAATCATTTTCAGCAATTGAAAACGGAGCACGGAATGATTAGCCTGAATATGGCTGAAACGACCGCCCTGATTGCCCGTCAATCCTCCGCGCAATGAGTCCGGCCTTAACCTTTTACGGTAGATTCGTTAAGCCTTTACTGGATTTTATAGTAGCTCTTATGGCCTTGATTTTTTTCAGTCCATTGTGGGTAATCATTACAATCTTATTGTACCTGAGTAATCGTGGGCAAGTGTTCTTTAAGCAAGTCAGACCTGGATACCAGGGCAAATCATTTCAGATCATCAAGTTCATAACCATGAACGATACGCGCGGTACGGATGGGGAATGGCTTCCGGACCAGGATCGACTAACCGCCATTGGCCGATGGCTACGCAAAACAAGTCTGGATGAACTGCCACAATTGATCAATGTGCTTAAAGGCGAGATGTCTATTGTAGGTCCCCGTCCATTACTTCCGGAGTATTTGGATCTGTATTCACCGGAGCAGGCCCGTCGTCATGCAGTGCGCCCGGGCCTTACGGGATGGGCACAGGTCAATGGCCGCAATGCCATCACCTGGAAGGAAAAATTTATTCTGGATGTCCGGTATGTCGACAGACAATCCTTCTTTCTGGATTTAAAAATCCTATTCCTAACTTTGAAGCAGGTGATGGGTGCGCAGGACATCAACACACCCGGATCAGCGACTGCAGAAAAATTCAATGGCAGCAATTGATTACATACTAATCGGAGGAGGGGATCAGGGTCGGGTTACCGCGGAAACCATTCTGCACAGTGGTCATCGGGTAGTCAAAGTTTTTGATTCCCGGCCATGTGAACCTGTTCCCGGAGTTATTTCCTCAGGTGATTATGATCCTAATCAGGATCTTTCAGGTCAATTGATTAT
>JBMSPY010000398.1:0-2149 GCA_049423005.1 Cyclobacteriaceae bacterium | reverse complement strand
CATAATGGGCCAGCATGGTGTCAAATAAAGAACCCGCTATTTCAATACCATACCACTTTAGAATCAGCAAATCATATTTACAATTCTGCCCGATCCAGCATTTATTCGAATCATTGAATAGAGCATCAAAATTGGAAAGTAGTTTTTTAACAGCAGCACTATCAGAAGGACAAGGAACATACCATGCTTTTCCCGGTTGAACGGAAAAACTCAAACCAACTATTTCTGCCAGGTTTGCATCCAGTCCGGTTGTTTCTGTATCAAAACAGATTTCAGCATGCGCTGATAATTCCTGCACTAACTTCTTAATGGCTGACTCTCCTTCCACTACTTCATACTGATGAGGCGTATTATGAATATTCTTGTCAGCTGGACCTGCCGGTAAATCGTCTTCGGCTTCAAAAAAAGCAGAAGAAGTTTCAGCAGAAGTAGAATCGGCTTTATCTGCTGGTAATGGGGCAGCTCCTCCTATGATATTTCCAAATAAATCAGTTTGTACTCCTTGTGGCATTTCCTTCTCTACTACTGAGCGAGGAGGTGGAGGAGGAACAAAATCCTCACCCAATAAACGTTTACCAAGCGTTCTAAATTCAAGTTCAGAAAAAATAGTTTTCAAATCTTCCTTGTTCCATTCTTTCAATTTGAAATCCTCTTCATGAAACTCAACTGGAACACTAGTGATAATGGTAGCTAATTTTTTAGAGAGGATAGCCAGTTCTTTCCCTTTACGGACTTTCTCCCCCATCGCTCCTTTAATCTGATCTGCATTGGCGAGCGTATTTTCAAGCGTGCCATATTCCTGCAAAAACTTTGCTGCGGTTTTTTCTCCAACCCCAGGAATACCTGGAATATTATCAACAGCGTCGCCCATCATTCCTAACATATCGATAACCTGGCTCACATCTTGAATATTCCACTTGGCACAAACCTCTGCCGGACCTAAAATTTCAGCATCATTACCCCCATAGGCAGGTTTATAAATTTTGATTTGCTCAGAAACTAATTGGCCATAATCTTTATCAGGCGTAACCATGTACACGGTATACCCCGCTTTTTCTGCTTGCTTACTCAGTGTTCCAATTACATCATCCGCTTCGTATCCATCACATTCAATGATGGGAATATTAAAAGCGCGAATAATATTTTTGATATCAGGTACCGCAGCCAATATGTCCTCAGGAGTTTCTTGACGGTTAGCTTTATAATCAGCAAAGTCGGTATGTCTTTCGGTAGGAGCGGCCGTATCAAAACAAACGGCCATATGAGAGGGCTTTTGCTTATTGATTAATTCCAATAATGCATTAGTAAAACCAAACTGCGCATTGGTATTTTTACCGGTTGAAGTGAGTCGCGGACTTCTGATCAATGCATAATAAGCACGAAAAACCAGCGCAAATGCATCTAGTAAAAACACCTTTTTCTCCATATTGCTAAGATAACTATTCAGGACAGGAACTAGTGCTAAACGCTGCTTATAACTCTTTCAATCGAGCCTCTAACCGGAATACTTCGTCTCGAAGACTAGCCGCTTCCATATAATCCTGTCGCTGGGCCGCTTTATCCATTTCCTTCCTGACTTTTTTGATAGCTTTCTCGAGTTCTGACTTAGAAGTATACTCCACTTGTTCGTCCAAAACAGCAGTAAGTTGTTTCATGGTATGCGCAGCCATGGCATTGGCATCGCCTCCGGCATCCAGAATATATAATACCGAGGTTTGAGAAAATACCTCTTGGGTAGATTTTTGAATGGTAGTAGGGGTAATACCGTGAACTTGGTTGTAATCCATTTGTTTTTGTCGTCGACGGGTGGTTTCATCAATGGTACGTTGCATACTATCGGTGATCTTATCCGCATAAAAAATTACCAGCCCATTGACGTTTCGCGCTGCACGCCCTGCCGTTTGTGTCAATGATTTTTCATTCCGCAAAAAGCCTTCTTTATCAGCATCCAGAATGGCAACTAACGAAACCTCAGGAATATCCAACCCTTCCCTTAATAAATTAACGCCCACCAATACATCGATTTTACCTAATCGCAAGGCCCGCAAAATTTCTACTCGCTCGAGTGTATCCACATCACTATGAATAAATTTTGAACGAATGTCAATCCGATGGAGATACTTATCCATCTCTTCAGCCATTCGCTTGG
>JBMSPY010000397.1:0-2169 GCA_049423005.1 Cyclobacteriaceae bacterium | reverse complement strand
GACCATACGTGCCTGCCAAAGCAGACATTTCAGAAATAGTAGCGGCAATGGCCTCCTCGGGCTCAGGCCACATCAGAAAAACATCACAGTGCTTGGCTGCAACTTCTTTTGATCCAGGAGAAATACCCCCAAAGTATAGCAACGGCCCGCCATTGATTTGATAGGGCTTTACAGGACCGGCTGATAAACTAAAATTTTGATAGACTTCACCGTGGTATTCAATTCGATCCTGCGTCCAGGCTTGTCGAAGAATCTCAATCACTTCCTCGCAGCGCTTATACCGAAGCTGATGATCCTCTTTTAAACCAGGCAGATCCGAATTAATAATGTTCACCGTAAGCCGACCTTTGAGCATATGATCCAAAGTAGCCAAGTGACGGGCCAGCATGGGGGGATGTATTTCACCGGTGCGAACTGCAGTTAATAAATTGATGTGTTGCGTTTGCATGGCAGCAGCTCCAGCAAACGGAATAGTCTCCTGACCATTCATATAAGAGTTGGGCAACAGAATATTATCGTAGCCGAGCTGATCGGCAAGCCGAATGATATCCGAACAATGAGAGAAGGTGCTGTTACGTTCCGGATCTGGCACACCCAGGAAGGCGGTGTCGCCGCCACACAGGTCATCAAACCAGCCGACTTCACAGCAAAATTGTTGCGTTCGGATACTGTTGGAACTCATTATACCAAAGATAGGTTGCAGAAGCATCAGGAAAAAAACCTAAATCGTTATCTTTCCTCATTCAAAAATTAAACATGCCGTGCTCATTTAACCTTTCCCAAATTGTCTGGCTTTTCTGCCTATTGGTTTCGCTTTCAAGTTCAGCCCAGATTATGCTCAACAAAGACTCCAAAATCAAGGACGAGTCCGGAAAAATTTTATCGTTCGAAACGTGGCAAGCCTTACTCAGTACCAACGAGTACGGACTTAAGGAAGCCGAAAAAGAAAAGGGTTCACTCATACTGTATAAGTACTCCGAAGAGGAAAAAGAAAAAATAAAGGCTTTTATGTCCAGGGAAACGCCGAAGGACGGCTCTCCCACGGCAAGTCCTTTCTTTAAAAATGGGGAATCGTTAGCCTCCTTTAAGGCAAATGATATCAAGGGGAATTCCTATGAACTCAGCACTCTAAAAGGAAAAGTGGTTGTTTTGAATTTTTGGTTTGTCGGCTGCGCACCCTGCCGACAGGAAATCCCAGAGTTGAATGAAATCGTGGAAAAATACCGCGAGCATACAGATGTGGTCTTTCTAGCCATTGCGCTGGACGGAAAGGAGGCCATTCAAAAAATGATCAAAAAATTACCTTTTGACTACAACCTAATCTATGACGGTAAAGAAATTGCTGCAGATCAGTACGGAGTACGGATGTATCCGACTCATGTAGTCCTAGATAAAGAGGGTAAAGTAAATTTCCATACCTCAGGTTATAGTCCAGTTACCATTGAATGGTTGGAAAAGAAGATTGGAGAATTGGTTGACTAACTGGTACTCATTTTCTTTTTAGACTCAAAATTTTTCTGACTTACACCGGAGATTGAATAAAACCGCTTGCAGTTTTGAATAAATCATACTGTATTGCATGCCAATCATGACGATCTGGCATTTCTCTTTATTTTTTATCGCTATTGCTTTACTGAAATCAGAAACGATTTCGGGTCAGGATCAGGTAACCCTTCACATCAAGCGGGCAAAAGGTAAAATCGAAGTCGATGCGCGGGATTCGGAACGGGATTGGGAGGATGCAGATATTGCCGGCGATTTCCGGCAATATTTCCCATTCGACACTTCGGCCGCTGTAGCCCCTACAGAAGTCCGACTCACCTATGACGACGAAAACCTGTACGTATTCGGGCGCATGTACAATAAGGGCGCACGAAAATATGTTACGCCTTCACTGCGTCGTGATTTTAGAGGAGAGGCCAATGATGGATTAGTGGTAGTCTTGGATACTTACAAGGACGGTATCAATGCATTTTCTTTTGGAGTAAACCCCTTTGGTGTTCAGCGTGAAGGATTGATTTCCTCAGGAGGCACGTCCTCAGACAATCTATCACTGGACTGGGACAATAAGTGGTTTACAGCAGCGGCCATCCACGGAGAATATTGGGTTTGCGAAATGGCTATTCCTTTTAACTCCATTCGCTACAAGGAAAATACCGATCAATGGAA
>JBMSPY010000396.1:0-2172 GCA_049423005.1 Cyclobacteriaceae bacterium | reverse complement strand
GTGTGTCTAACAGCGACCTCGCTGCAGGTGGCTCCCGTGTACCTTCCGGATCCTACTTCTATATTTTAGATCTGGGCAATGGAAAGCAGGTATCTGGTTTCGTATATGTCGCTTTTTAATTGACAGAGGAAAGAATTATCATGAAAATCACTAAACATTTCCTAATTGTTATTCTGGTCAGCATCATGTCCTTCAGCGTGAAAGCGCAGCAGGACCCGATGTACAATCAGTATATCTTTAATGCCTACACGATTAACCCGGCAGAGGCTGGTATCCGTGCTTACGGAACAGCTTCTTTTCTGCATCGGTGGCAGTGGGTTGGAATTAAGGGAGCTCCATCAACCACATCAATGGGTGTGGAGACTTCCTTCAGATCTAATTGGGGATTTGGATTAAATGCCATAACCGATAAAATCGGACCTGAATCCAATCAGACAGTAAACCTCAGTCTGGGTTATCATATCAACCTGAGTTCAAAATACAACCTGGCAATGGGTTTGAATGGTGTGGCCAATCAGAGAAGACTGGATGCGTTATCCTTTGATAATGTATATGATGCTGATGACCCCGATTTACAGTCGCTCAATATTTTCCGTCCAAATATGGGTGGTGGATTGCTGGTTTATTCAGATCATCTCTTTTTTGGTGTTTCTGTTCCAAGGCTGGTGCAGTATAAGACTGCATTTGGTGATACCAACCTGGCACTTGATCAGGTAAGGCATCTGTTTGTTTACACCGGCAGAATTTTTGACATGTCAGAAAAGGTAAAACTCAAGCCCAGTGTACTCATGAAAGTGGTTGGTGGAGCGCCGGTTCAGTTTGATGTGAACGGAGTCGTTTCACTTTCAAATATTGTCGATCTTGGTTTTAACTATCGCCTTGGAGATGGATTAGGTTTAATCTCAGGTATCACATTCAAAGAGCGTTTTATCCTGAACTATGCTTATGAGATTCCGCTCACTTTGATTCGCAACAGCTCCAAACAAACGCATGAAATTGGTATTCGCTATCGCTTTGGAAGAGCGCATCTTGAAAATGTTCAGTCACCCAGATTTTTTAATTGATCATGAGAAAACAGTATTCATTTAGCATTTTCTTGATAGTTCTGGCTACAGTTTATTCTGTGGCTCAAGGAAATAAATCAACACTTCGAAAAATTCACCATTTGGAGGCAAGAGGTCATCTGGTGGAGGCCGCTAAATTACACATGTCTATGCACGATGATGGTGAGCGAGAAGCTTCTATTCAGGCCGGTATGAGTCTGTATAAAATTGCCAAGTATAAAGATGCGCTTTACTATTTCCAGCATGCAGATAGCATTGGATCACTTGATCATCCCGATGAAGTGTTTGGATATTTTGAATGTCTCAAAGCCGAAAAAAGATACCTGGAGGCGGATGAACTAATCCGAACACATTTGCCCAAAAATCAGAATTCGCCCATATTATTACTAAACGCTGATAAGGCGAAATTTTATGAAAAGTTAATGGGTTATCGAAAGACCAAAGTGAAATCTCTCCCTGTAAACACTATATACTCTGAGTTTGGCCCAACCATTTTGGATGGCTGGCTTTATTTTGAATCCACCAGAATCACGAAACAAAACAGTGAGCTGCATGGATTGAATAACCAGGCATACTTCAATTTATATGCCCATGCCATTGGCGATTCTACTAACGCAGTAATAACTCCTAAAGGTTCATTTGGTAAGCCACAGGTCACCATCGCAAGCGGTGGCAGGCAAACGCTTTCCTTACCTGCTGATATTAACAAAACACATCACGATGGCCCTGTATATACTACCCCTGATGGAAAGCATCTCTTTTTTACAACTAACTGGGATCATGATGGTAAGACACAATACAGTAACCCATATTTAAATCTGGGTTATTCCTCCTCGGCTCTTGAAAAATCTCAGCAAAAGCTTGTTGGTAAACAACACTTGAATATTTATTACAGCACAAGGACTGACAATGTATGGAGTGAGCCAATTCCTTTCCCTTATAACAATGACACATGGTCTAACCAGCATGCATTCTTTGATCCAAAAACAAACACACTTTACTTTTCCAGTAACATGCCCGGTGGAATGGGTGGTTTTGATATCTGGACTTCCATATTAAATGGCACTGAATGGACAAAGCCAATTAACCTGGGACCTAATGTGAACTC
>JBMSPY010000395.1:0-2173 GCA_049423005.1 Cyclobacteriaceae bacterium | reverse complement strand
GGAACAGATTCATGACCGGCAAGCATTTCTCCAATAGCAGCACCACCATTAATCAAACAACTTACACCTTCAGGCACATCATTTTTAGAAAAAACCTCAGAGATAATATGCTGGCATGCAATACTGCATAACGGAGTTTTTTCAGATGGCTTCCATATACACGTGTCTCCGCACACCCAGGCTATCATTGCGTTCCAGGACCAGACAGCCACAGGAAAATTGAAAGCAGAAATTATTCCAACTATGCCAAGCGGATGATATTGTTCATACATGCGGTGCATAGGCCGCTCTGAATGCATGGTAAGACCATGCAATTGGCGGGAAAGTCCTACAGCAAAATCGCAGATGTCAATCATCTCCTGCACTTCACCCAACCCTTCTTGCAGCGATTTTCCCATTTCATAAGAAACAAGGACACCAAGCTCCTGCTTTTTTTCCCTCAACGCCTGTCCGATCTGACGCACCACCTCGCCACGCTTTGGCGCTGGAACCAGTCTCCACTTCAAAAATGCAGCTTCGGAAGTCTTGACCACCTTTTCAAAAAGCGCCGGATCACAAGAAAGCACTTCTCCAATCCGCTTACCATCTACAGGTGAGTAGGAAACCAATGGCTTGCCTTTTCCGGAATACCATATATCTCCTTTACTTACACCTGGATTTTTACCGCAGATGTTCAGCGAATTCAGAATACCGGAAATTTCTGTGGAAGTCATGGCCTTGTAATTTTTGTAAAAATAACTTTTCTCATTTGATCTGGTGATTAACCGAAAATTGAAAAAGGCAGCCACCTTTCGGCAACTGCCTTCACCTAAACCCTAACCCTGGCAGAGTTAGTTTACTTTAATGGTTGTTCTAAGGTTTTTTTGCTCATCCTTTGGAACAATCACTTCGAGAATTCCATCTTTATAAGAAGCCTCGATTTTGGTCGCAGTCGCATTTTCAGGCAAATGGAATGTTCTGCTGAAACTTCCAAAGCTGGTTTCCAAACGGTGGTATTTCTGAACCTTACCTTCCTGCTTTGATTTACGCTCTCCGCTGATGGTTAGATATTGATCATTCAGGTCAAGCTGAAAATCCTCCTTCTTCATCCCTGGGGCTGAAAGATGGATTTCGTAAGCTTTTTCAGTTTCCAGAACATCGACTCCTGGCATAAATGCGGAACGACTGCCTAAGCCTAGCTCGTCATCGAAAAACTGGTCAACCAGACTACGGAAACTGACCGGGATAAATTCACTCTTTTTAGATCTGATGAGATTCATATGGATAAAGTTTAATGGTTAAAAAATGTTTACATCCCGACTTAACCAAAACCCTTACCAATCTCAGATTTACGCCAATATGTCTTAATTTTCAGATTTTTTAAGATTTATAAGACACATTGACATAGTTGTAAACTAATTGTATCAGTTATGAAAAATTTCCAAAAATGGAATAAATGGGGTTGGAATGCTAGAATTTTGCTTAATTGCTAATGGTAATGAAAATTGCCGGCGTTCTTTCGTCATTTCTTACATAACTGCCATTCTAAATGGCTGTGCGCAACCTCCACGTGACCAAACCAAACCGTTGCTTAAGAAATGATGAGTTAAAGAGGGGCTTAGGCCCCTTTTTTTATGACACTTAATAATCCTTGAAAATTATTTTTTACCCTTTTTCAGGTCTCTGAAAAACTTTGCCCAGTTAAATGGGTTAAGAAACGGATTTACCCGTGGCTGAAATCGCTCTGTATAGCCTGCAGCTGTCTGCTCCATATAATACCTGTAGTTCATATCCGCATCCATCGGCGCTGTTCTGACCATAAGGGCCATTAACTCAGCATTTAAATTTTTCCGGTCTATCTGTCCTTCATCCAGTGGAATATTCAGAGCAAGAACTGCCTGTTTAAAAACTTCTTCGGTAGGGAATGGTGTAATGGTAACCTGGTTCAGGAAAGTGACATCTTCCACCATTTCGATGATCAGAGTCAGAAAGTCGGAGTAATGGTTAGGCACTATATAATGCTGACGGACATAACCAACAGCACTGATCACAACGCTATCTCCAACCAGAACGGGCATCGAAAAAAAGCCAGCAGCATTGGTCACAGCGCCCCTACCTGCTTTTGGAACATAAACGTGGACACCAGGCACAGCCCTGGAGCTATCCGTGCCAATGACCACACCCGACAGTTGTA
>JBMSPY010000394.1:0-2179 GCA_049423005.1 Cyclobacteriaceae bacterium | reverse complement strand
GCCAATAAGCAACACAACGCCAGCTTGCTTCAGCTGATTAACCTTTTTTTCAAGCGATGGTTTGCGAACAGGGTTAAACTGAAAGTAACCTAACTCACCTGGCTTTTGAATCGAATTTTTAATGTCCCGAATAACAGTATCCGGAAGACCCAGATGCCATGAATCATTATCCAATGCTTCCGGATTGTCTCTGGTATACTCATAATTATAAAGTCCTTCAACTGTAGGTGTCCAAAACAAAAATCCTTTCGACATCTGGGCTGTCCGTTCCTTGATCATATCCAAAATATCCTGTGGATACTCCGGTGCTGCCGCAAGACCAGTGTGTTCAAAACAATCGACGCCTGCTTTTAGACCGCGACGAATTTCTTCAGGACGATGCGAATGTCCGACTACAGGAAGTTTATTTTTATGGGCTTCATCAACCACAGCCATTACCTCTTCCATCGTCATCTGATCCTGATCAATCAGTTTGATGCAATCGACGCCTGCCTTAGCCAGTATTCTGACTTTGTTCCGTGCATCTTCAGGTCCTTTAACGCCCCATCTGAATTCAGCTGTTCCAGGATAAGGCTCATGTTGAATGAATGGGCCAGATACATAAAGTGTTGGGCCCGGGAGTTCACCTTTATTGATTTTATTTCGAACAGAAATACTGGGCTCCAAAGGGCCTCCCAAATCACGGGCACTGGTCACGCCAGCCAGCAGTAGCTGATGTGCCGAGGAGGGCATAATGACGTCCTTGGCAATTTTCAAATACGTCTTATCCCAATGGGTATAATCACTATGGCCGTTGATCATTAAATGAACATGCATATCCCACATTCCGGGCATCACGCTCATACCTTCGGTCGAGATGATTTCAGCTCCTTTTGGAATTTCAATCTGTCCCACAGTTCCGACTTGAAGAATACGCTCTCCTTGAATCAGGACCACACTGTTTTGAATTGGTTTGCCACCAAATCCGTCAATTAGTGTACCGCCAACGAGGGCCTTAATCTGAGCCTGAGTGGTCCAGGGAAATAAAAACAGCAAAAAGATGATGATTCTCATGGGCAATGGGTAGTTCAACAAGTTACAAAAAGACGTAACAGGTCCGAATTTCCTGTCTTAGCGGTTAAATCAGGTTGCGGGAGGGGATGAACGGCATTCCTATATTCTAAAGGGTTATCTACCTTTGTGCCATGCACCGTGTTGTGGCCCGGTTTTTAGTAATACTGATGATATGCAGCAGCATGGTCGATCTTCATGACCTTTCGAAAATGGCTATGCTGATCAATCATTATCGTGAGCACGTGGCCGCCTCGAAAGCCTCGGCAGCTAACGGAGAGGTAACATTGGCTGAGTTTATCGATTTACACTACGGTGCACAGGCCGAGCAGCATGATAAAGAGCATGGTCACGAAAGTCTTCCATTCAAATCGCATGAGAGCGCTTCGACTCACCATATGACCGCCTTCTTCGAATTTCGAATACAGTCTGTTGAGGAAGTGCCAACAGTTGTCTCACAAGAAAGTTTATATCAATCACACTTCACGCCCGGTTTCAGCAGGGCTATTTTTCAACCGCCAAAAGCAATCGTCTGATTTAATCACCTCTACTGGTGATTTGTCCGTTTGGCCAAACCGGTTCATCCGGTTTGGGATTTTTACAATACCATTGCTCATCACTGCATGCTAAAAAGTATCATAAATTTTTCGATCAGGAATAAACTGATCATTCTGTTGTTCACCATTGGTCTGGTGTTCTGGGGCATTTACAACATTACGCGACTTCCTATAGATGCTGTTCCAGATATCACCAACAATCAGGTTCAGGTGCTTACCGTGGCACCTTCACTCGGCGCTCCGGAAGTAGAACGCCTCATCACTTTTCCGGTAGAGCAAACAATGGCTACCATTCCGGGTATCACGGAGATGCGGTCGTTCTCTCGAATTGGTCTTTCCGTTGTAACTATTGTTTTCACTGAAGACACCGACGTTTATTGGGCCAGGCAACAGGTGAACGAGCGGTTATCCATGGCTCAAGCTATGATCCCTGCCGGAACCGGTAAACCGGAACTTGCGCCCCTCACTACAGGTCTGGGCGAAATTTATCAATATGTACTTCGTCCTAAAAAATGTTACGAATCACAGTATGATGCGAGAGAGTTGCGCACGATTCAAGACTGGAGTGTCCG
>JBMSPY010000393.1:0-2187 GCA_049423005.1 Cyclobacteriaceae bacterium | reverse complement strand
TGCTGCGGTGCCAATTAAAGTCGGTACGATGGGAGCCGCCCAATTTGCAGTTAAACATACCGGTCCGGTTCAGGGTATTCCAACCTCCATTTGGGTTTATCCACAAAATAAAGAAGCAGGCTTTTCAGATTTCGAACCGGAAGGTAAAGTCATTCGCTTTTTCATAGATCAGGTTGGTCCCTATAGTTTTTCCAAGTTGGCGCATGTACAATCCAAAACCAGATGGGGTGGACTCGAAAATGCTGGCACCATATTTTATTTTGAAAATTCGGTAACCGGAAAAAAGACCATTGAAAATCTGATTGCCCATGAAACGGCTCATCAATGGTTTGGAAACAGCGTTACAGAAAACGATTGGCACCACGTATGGCTCAGCGAAGGATTTGCTACATACTTCACCCATCTCTATAATGAATGGACTTATGGAAATGAGAGAAGGAGATCAGGGATGGAGCGCGACCGAGCCAATATTTTGAAACATGAACTTTTACCTAAGTCACCAGTAGTGGACACTACCATCCAAGACATCGGGAAAGTACTCAGCATTATCACCTATCAAAAAGCTTCTTTCGTCCTACATATGTTGAGAAAGGAAATTGGTGATCAGGCCTTCTCTACAGGAATCAGAAACTATTATGCAGCCTACCAAAACAAAAATGCTCTCACTACTGATTTTCAGCGCATGATGGAAGCCAGCTCGGGAAAAAATCTGACAGGGTTCTTTCAGCAGTGGATTTTCAGTCCCGGCGCACCAAAGCTGGAGGCAACCTGGGAGTATCGGACTAAAGACCAGACCATCAGAATTCGGGTTCGGCAAAGCGGTTCAACTCTGTTCACATTCCCACTGGAAATTGGTTTGGGTGACGGGATTATCGAAAAACTTGAAATCAGCCAAAAAGAGCAGATTTTTACCCTAAAAGCTTCCAAAATGCCCTCTAAAGTTGTGCTGGATCCAGGGGTAAACCTGCTTTTTAGCGGCGAAATTGAGGGTGGAAAATTGTAATTTCCCTTCCACCGATTACCTTTGCACCTCGATTTAAAAAAACCATGGCAAACCATAAATCTGCTGAGAAAAGAATCCGCGCCAACGAAGTAAAACGTGAGCGCAACAATTATCAGAAAAAGACCACCAGGACTTACGTTAAGCGCCTGAAGGCCGCAACAAAGAAAGATGAGGCGCAAACCCTCCTCAAAGAGGTAACCGCCATGCTCGATAAACTGGCTAAGAAAAACATAATCCATTGGAAAAAGGCCGCTAACCAAAAGTCTGCCCTCACAAAGATGGTAAGCAAACTGGCCTAACCAGATATAGCTAAGATTAGTTAAAAAACCCTGACCTAAAGTCAGGGTTTTTTGTTTTAGTCAACCGTGTTTTCACCTACTATTTTACCGTGTTAAAACAGGTGCAAGGCGAACTTTATGTATCGATTCTTGCAATATGATTGGTACACCTGGGGAGCGAACACGATTTTCAGAATGGCCTCCTGATGACAGGCCACGAGAAAAAATGATTTCAAAAGGCGTCAGCTCATTATCTGACGCAGAACTCATCGCTATCCTTCTGGGTTCCGGCTCTTCGCGAAACAGTGCACTTGACCTAGCCCGAATCCTGCTAACTAAAGCCTCAAATAATTTGCACCACCTGGGTAGGTTATCCGTAACGGAGCTCATGAAATTCCATGGCATTGGTTCAGCAAAAGCAGTCACAATTGTGGCGGCCATGGAATTGGGAAGAAGAAGGCGAGAATCCCAACCCATGAAACGTCCGGAAATTTCCAACTCACGCGATGCATTCGAACTTCTCCACGGAGAAATGGCTGACTTACCCTATGAAGAATTCTGGGTACTCCTATTGAACCGGGCCAATAGACTGATCAGTAAAAAGAAAATAAGCACTGGGGGCGTCTCAGGAACTGTGGCCGATCCGAAACTCATCTATCACTCCGCATTAGAATCATTAGCTTCTGGAATAATTGTCGCACATAACCATCCGTCTGGAAGTCTGACCGCCAGCAAACAAGACATTGAACTCACCCATAAACTCATCCACGCTGGGAAAATGTTGGATATACAGATGCTGGATCACTTGATCATTGCAGGAAATAAATATTTTAGCTTTGCAGACCAAGGCGATCGCCTTACAAAAGCACGTGATGATGCACAAACTCGCGCTACCAATGCGCAATC
>JBMSPY010000392.1:0-2197 GCA_049423005.1 Cyclobacteriaceae bacterium | reverse complement strand
TGCCCTGTCAGTTTTATGCCAGGGATCATCTTTTCTGTGACTTCCAAAGCCAACGGCTAAGAGTGTTCCCCCAATCGGAGTGAGGATCACCGGCGTTAAAAAGGCGATACCACCTAGACCGTATTTGCGGTAAAACGCTTTCCACTTAAGTCTTTTTCTGTTTTCTTCTTCGTTCAGAGTTGCATCAGAAGCTGGTTTCCGTTTGAAAATCGGGAATACCCGGTTGCGCAGAAAGTCTCCAAAGTAAGCGATGGCTGTAACCGAGGTCATCATTCCAGCTATGGTAACAAGTATGGTCAAAAAAATATTCAGACCCGCGGCTTTTCCGCCTAAGGGCCCGAAAATGAATTTTAGCGTTGAGGAGATGTAGACAGAAAACGCCTTCAGAATTACTTCCCACATGTACGTAACAAGCTATAATTTTTCACCAAAACACAAATCACCTGCGTCTCCGAGGCCGGGCACAATATACGATTGAGCATTGAGTTCACGATCGACGGAAAAGGTCCAGATTGGAATATCGTTACCGAGGTGCTTTTTAATATAGGCGATTCCCTCCGGGGCCGCAATTAAAGAAGCAAGATGGATAGAAGAATACGCGCCTCTTTTCCGAATAAGATTCACCGAGTCAACCATTGACTTACCCGTCGCCAGCATAGGATCAATCAGGATAACATCTTTCGACTCCGTTTCCGGCAGGGCCACGTAATCAACTTGTATGGAGATTTCATTTCCTTCCTTTCGATAAGCTCCGATAAAGCCAGTCTCAGACCGATCGAATATTTTTTGAAAGCCAATCCAATAAGGAATGGCTGCCCGCATGACGGTAATCAGTACGGGGGGAGTAGTAATGGCAGCAAATGGGGCAGTGCCGAGAGGTGTATGAACTTCTGAATTTTTGTACAGAAGGGTTTTGGACAGCTCGTAAGCCATGATGGTCCCAAGACGTTCGAGATTGAATTGAAAACGGTGACGATCCTTTTGTACGGTACTGTCTCTGATCTCAGCAAGGATTTGCTGGGCTATCGAGTTGGAATCGCTGAGGTTTCGGAGCATGATCAAATTTAGCTTATAAAGATAATTGGAAAAGGAGAGAAATTATTGAACCAGAATTTACGCTGCGAAACTCTGTGTGTATTCCTCCGCGAACTCTGTGTTAAAATCGCAAACCAATAATTTCAGTTCAGCCAAACTGCTGATAAAACTGATATCGGTGACTGTAACAGGAAAAAAAGATTGTTTGTAAATCCATTATGGATTTACCTCTGAAAAAAATTTGCCTGGAAAATTTGATTAACTCTGACTATTCTGGCGCAACGCCAGTTGGATTTCGGTCATAGCCTGTTCCCGCGTTGGACGTTTACTACGAAGTTTTTCTTCCGCTAATACAGAACGAATGAAATCAAGGACTTTGTACATCTGCACCTCGTCCATGGCACTGAGTGAGGCGACAATGTCATTTTTAGAATCGGTTTTCATGATTGTAGTGGTTAGAGCAAATTTGATAAAGACCCATTTGCCCGACAATCGCCAATAGCAACCTTAACGGAAAGTTCATTTTTCCTTAATGATGGCTCACAAAATGAAATTTTTGATCAAATACGGTGTAAAATCGAGCAGACTTTACTTCTTAAGTAAGTCAAATACATGCGTATACTTCACCGTAAAACTTCGGTTTCGCACTTCACCCAAGGTATAGACATCGTTATACACCAAAAATAAACCTGTGTTGGCTTGCTCGAGTACATTCAAGCGAATGTTAAACGACCACAAATCTTGTTCGCTGTTGTATTGAACAAAGCTTTGAAAGTTGATACGGGGCCGAAAAGAATACGAAACACGAGCCGCCAGAATTTGCTGAACAAAATCACCATCGGGGAGTCGGACATCATTCATTTGCAACGAAACTTCTGAATTGAATTTTTTGCCAACCCGCATACCGACTGTGCCACTGTGCAAATAGCGATCACCGCCAAAAGAGCCACCTAAAATGGATCGGATGTTTACATAAAATGGTTTGCTAGGATTGGTAATCAGCACCAATTGAGCCTCACGGTGATTGTATGTTCCGGCCGGGACCTGCACATCTTTTTTCTTTGAAATGGTAAAGGGCGTCACCACGCCTTCGGTCGTAAAGTTTACGCCGGTGTGGATCTCCAATCCATTCACCCAAACCCAATGGTTATCCACATGTAAG
>JBMSPY010000391.1:0-2200 GCA_049423005.1 Cyclobacteriaceae bacterium | reverse complement strand
ACCAATTGGAATTTTAGCGAGAGGAAGCGCATTGCCTACCTCAGGAGCAACATTCTCTCCGGAAACCACTGTCTGACCAACGGTCAAACCTTGGGGAGCGATGATGTATGCTTTACTTCCGTCCTTATAAAATAACTTAGCCACACGTGCCGTGCGGGTAGGATCGTATTCGATTGATTTTACAACTGCAGGAACATCAAACTTATCGCGTTTGAAGTCGATAATACGAAGCTTCTGCTTATGTCCACCACCGATGTAACGCATGGTCATGCGACCTTCGCTGTTACGACCACCGGTCTTTTTCAGAATTTTTACCAGAGACTTTTCTGGGCGTGATTCCGTGATATCGTCGAAGCCGGGGGCCAGACGATGACGGGTGCCGGGGGTTACTGGTTTAAGTTTTTTCAACGCCATGATTATTCCGGATTATACGTTGCTATAGAAATCGATTACTTCTCCTTTAGCCAGCGTAACAATTGCTTTCTTGAAATTGGGCTTACGACCCTCAAGAACACCGGCTTTGGTGTAACGGATTTTCCGCTTACCCATAACACTAATGGTGTTCACCTTTTCAACAGTGACACCATACATTTTCTTTACAGCCTCTTTAATCTCCACTTTATTGGCACGGATATCGACGATGAAGCCGTATTTGCCCTTTTCATTGAGGGCAGAGACTTTCTCCGTAACCAGTGGTCTGATCAACACGCTCATGATTACTTATTTAATAGGTTGGCAATCTTTCCGATCGCGCTCTCCACAAGCAACAACTTGTCGGCGTTAAGAACGTCGTAAGTATTGATCTGTGAAGCGGTGATCACTTTGGTATTCTGAATGTTACGTCCTGAAAGAACAATGTTCTTGTTGGTCTCAGGAAGAACAAGCAACGTCTTAGCCTTGTCACCTGCCACAGATTTCAGGAAAGTGATGTAGGCCTTGGTCTTGTGCGTATCGAAAGAAAAATCTTCGATAACAGCGATGGAATTGTCTTTTGCCTTATAGGTAAGCGCAGACTTACGCGCGAGATCCTTAACCTTTTTGTTCAGTTTGAAAGAATAGTCGCGGGGTGCAGGACCGAAAATACGACCACCACCTTTAAACTGTGGGTTTTTGATGTTACCTGCACGTGCACCACCGGTGCCCTTTTGCTTCTTGATCTTTTTGCTGGATCCGGAGATCTCATTACGCTGCTTAGACTTATGTGTTCCCTGGCGAAGATTGGCCAAGTGACTCTTCACATCGAGCCAGATAGCGTGATCGTTAGGCTCAATGGAGAAGATATCTTCGGTCAACTGAGCCTTGCGGCCAGTAGCTTCACCGGAATGTTTTACAACTGACAGTTCCATTACTTCTGAAGAATTATGGTTGCGTTTTTAGGACCCGGTACAGAACCACTCACGAGGATCAGGTTTTGCTCAGGCATAATTTTTACGACTTTGAGGTTGGTAAGCTTAACACGGTCTGTTCCCATGCGGCCAGGAAGACGCTTACCCTTAATTACGCGGGATGCGAATGAAGCGTTACCCATTGAACCAGGAGCACGAAGACGGTTGTGCTGTCCGTGGGTCTGCCCGCCTACACCCTGGAAACCATGGCGCTTAACAACACCCTGGAAGCCTTTACCTTTAGAAATACCAACGGCGTCTACCCAGTCACCTTCAATGAAGATGTCCTGAACGTGAACCTCCTTGCCCAATTCAGCCAATGGCGCAAATTCATCGCCAAAATCGCGGAATTCAACAATTGCACGCTTGGGGCCGGTGTTGGCCTTCTTAAAATGACCCTGAAGAGATTTCGAGGTATTTTTTTCTTTTTTATCGCCAAAAGCAAGCTGGAGGGCCTTGTAGCCATCCTTTTCCTGATTTTTGACCTGCGTTACTACGCAAGGACCGGCTTCGATTACCGTAACTGCCAAATTCTGGCCGTCGGCACCGAATACGCTGGTCATTCCTACTTTCCTTCCAATTATTCCAGGCATGGCTATAACTGTTTTTACTTCTTTTTTAACCGTTTTTGAGGCTTTTTCCGCAAAAAGGACTGCAAAGATAGAAACGGAACCTGAGTAACCAAGACCGGCCTTTAAAATTTTTGGGAAGGTGCTGATCTTGAGATTGTTGATACCGAATCAAAAAGCGAAACTTGCAGGACGATAACCCCATTCCTTGACTACCCGCTCCATTGCCCTTTTTATTGGACTTGC
>JBMSPY010000390.1:0-2203 GCA_049423005.1 Cyclobacteriaceae bacterium | reverse complement strand
GCCATCCATAACTGTTCAGATCCGTGTCCGGTGAAGTTGATGATGGCCGCCCCCTCATGAAATTTTCTGAACAATGCATCGGCAGCATCAGGCGAGACTTGTCCGAAGGATTGTTCTTCTTGAGTAAAAGAATCGAGGTATAAACGGTGTGCCAGAAGATCTGGTCTTTTCTCTTCGACCCATCCGGCCAGTTGGTTGGCTTGAGATTGGTGAATATTTCCGTCCCCATCGTCTGCGACAAAAGTTATTTGTCTCCGCCACAGTCCACCGGCATTCGGACTGGTGTCGTAGGAGATGATTTTGTCGACCATATCTTCTGCTTGTTCTTCACTGGAACAGGGAATCCGGCCAACCCCAATGTCGAGGGTGTGAAATTCAGCCGGACTTTCTTTCCATGTTCCTTCTCCGTCTTCGAGGAATCCGAAATAGTCGTCTGAAGAGTAGGTTTCTAAAGGGGAAAGGGAGTTCACGGATTGATAAATAGGAACCCAGGTGCTGTTTTTGGTCGTGAGATTCCGATAATCGTAAGTACCTTTTCCAAAGAGTAGGAGATAGCGTAACGTGCCATTTTGGGTGCGGTATCGATCTCGTACAAAATCACGAATTGCGGTTGGATCCATCCGGCCACCTGAATAATCATTAAAGACTTGTTCGGTTGTGACTACTGAGGACCGAATGCCATCGTTTTGCAATCGGTGTTCTGCCAACCGTTGAGCCTGATCTAAGAATTCTGGATGCGTAACAATAACCATTTCTGTCGGCGGCAGCGCTGTCAAATCCTGATTGTTAATGATCTTAAAGTCTGCAGGAGCAGGTAATGTACTGTTTGGCGTGAACACTGAAAATTTTCTGATTGGATTTCCAAATGTGGTGAACCGCAGTGCATTGTTTTGAAAGGTTACCTCTTTCTCTTCTGGCGCGAAGGGATCGGTGATATCCCAAATTTCTGCTGATTTTTCTGAGCCTATAGAGATTTCATTCAATTCTGAAGGAGTCTCCGTATTGAAAAAGATTTTTGGAGTTCCATTGAAGATCAGGTTTCGTTTTAAAATGGCAATTACATAATCAAGTCTTCCAATGGAATAGTTGGTGCCACCACGGTCGTAGGTAAAGGTGATGGTGTGTTTTGCCGAAGTCCCGCTGAAATTAAATATGGCCGTATCGTTCCGGGTTCTTCCCTTTACCCCATAACTGGTTTGCGGAATGGCATTGATCGGATATTCTCCTGTAAGCGTGCCATTGAACTCCACTTTAAACGCAGCATTCTGATAAGACTCAGCCATCAGTCTGGTGATGAGTTTGACCGGCGACCCGGTTACGATGTTGTCCATGTCAAACGCTATGTTCGCTATGGTGTTGGCGTCAAAATCAATTCCGAACCAATCGCGCCCAGATTTAAGAATGTTGATACGGTCGGTTTCAGAATAAAAGAAATCGCGGTAAGTAGTAACAGCACTGGCGGCTCCACTTACTGTTGAAGATGATGCAATCCGTTTGCCTTTTGTTTCTCCGAAGGTCAGAAAGTAATACTGGTGGTCGTCGTATAGGTTGTTCTCGATTTGAAAGACTTCTTTCTCTTTGACATAGGAAATTTTATCCGGACCCTGCCCGTAAAAAATGATTTTATCGTTCCGGTCAAATCGTCCGTCCTCGGTTCCGATCAGCTTGATGGCCAATTCCCGAAGCCCTTTTTGCCGTTCAACGCGATTGGATTGTGGCAGCATTCCGGTTGGGAAAGCATACAGCCGGATGGTTGTTGGATCAATTTTAGAGGGTGCCGCCAGGCGTGACAACAGACTATAATCAATTTGGTAGAGGCCCTCTTCTTTAATGGCAAGTCGCATCCACTTTCCTTCCTTGAGTACCCCCGGTTGGGATAACGCAAGGAACGGAAGCAAAACGAGCAGGCTTGCTATCAGGACCGTTGTGCGCATGTTATCTGAGCATCCTCAGGCTTTAGTAACTGAGGATGATTTGGGCGAAAAAAACGAAATAATGATGTAAAAAAGTATAGTGGCGGCAATTCCTGCCTCCTGCAGCAGAATGAAAAGAATCAGTCCGATCAGGACCAGGAGGTAGGTAAGCTTATTTTCCGACCAGCTGAAGTTTTTGAATTTAAGGGCAGGCATGGGGATTTCAGAAGTCATTAGGTACGTCATGAATCCACCCGCAACCAGCCCCAGAGCAAGATTAAGGTTCTGCA
>JBMSPY010000389.1:0-2205 GCA_049423005.1 Cyclobacteriaceae bacterium | reverse complement strand
GCTGGAAGGCCGAATGACTGACGCATTTGGTTTTCTTGAGCAAGCACTTCTGCTTGATTACGACGCGCATGAGGTGATGTTGGAATACTTTCCAAAAGTAGAAATGCAGCGTACCTTACTTCGACTTATCTCTCAATTTAAAGATACCGGATCAGTACAGTAAATTTGTCTTTTTCTATGAACTACAACTTGAATAATCTCCCCGAAAGAACGACAAAGCCTCGTCAAACGGGGTACACCATGTCCATGGACAAGGGCATGAGCATACGTGAGACCGAGGACTTTCTCAGTATGTGCTCCGATCATGTCGATATTGTAAAATTGGGTTGGGCCACTTCCTACGTTACACCCAACTTATCTGAAAAAATTAAAGTTTTCCAGGAAGCCAATATTACTTGTTACTTCGGCGGAACCCTTTTTGAAGCCTTCATCATCAGGAATCAGTTTGAAGATTACCTGCGTGTATTGGAAAAGTATAAACTAACTCATGCTGAGGTTTCGGATGGATCGATTGATCTGGATCATGACTTGAAGTGCGAATACATCGCGAAACTCTCAAAGCATGTGACGGTTTTATCTGAGGTGGGTTCGAAAGATGCAGATAAAATTATACCACCCTACAAATGGATTGAGCTCATGCAAAAGGAACTTGATGCCGGCGCCTGGAAAGTTATTGGCGAGGCGCGAGAAGGAGGAAATGTTGGCCTTTTCCGATCAACGGGTGAGGTTCGCTCAGGTCTTGTCCAGGAAATTCTGACAAAAATTCCTTTTGAAAAAATCATTTGGGAAGCTCCTCAGAAGGCTCAGCAAGTTTGGTTTATAAAACTTCTTGGTGCTAATGTGAACCTTGGTAACATTGCTCCTCATGAGGTTATTCCGCTCGAGACTATCCGTCTTGGGCTGAGAGGTGACACCTTCCTTCACTTTCTTGGACTGACCAGAAAGAAAGACGATAGTACGCCTGCATTTACCGCTGACTGATTTTTGTGCGAAAACCTAACAATTTTTTGGTCCTGTACCTGAAAGGTCTGGCCATGGGAACTGCTGACGTAATTCCAGGAGTATCTGGAGGAACGATAGCGTTTATTACGGGAATCTACGATGAGCTGATTGGTTCCATCCGATCCATCAATCTTCAGCTTTTTAAAAAATTGCTATCCGGAAAAATACGTGAGTTCTGGAAGGACCTCAATGGCAATTTTCTTTTATCGGTTTTAGCTGGCGTCGCTACGAGTTTGATTTCACTCGCTAGTCTAATGTCATGGCTGCTCTCGACCTATCCAATTCAGGTATGGTCGTTTTTCTTCGGATTAATTTTAGTTTCAGCACCAATGATCTTTCGTGATATTCCGAAATGGAACTTGGGTGTTTATGGATCACTTGTGCTTGGAATTATTATCGCTTACGTCATTACCGAATGACTCCAACAGAGACGCCCACTCACTTGCTCTTTATTTTTTTCTGTGGTGCACTAGCCATCTGTGCCATGATCTTGCCAGGTATATCGGGAGCCTTTATACTTCTGTTGATTGGCAAATACCAATACATGATCGACGCATTGATTTCACTTAACCTTCCTGTAATTCTTGTTTTTGTGGCTGGTTGTGCGATTGGTTTGACCGCCTTTTCCCATTTTTTAAATTGGCTTTTAACAGGGTATCGCTCAGCAACGCTGGCCCTGCTGGCAGGTTTTATGTTGGGATCCCTGAATAAGGTTTGGCCGTGGAAGCAGGTAACGGAATGGCGCCTCAATCATGATGGACAGCAGGTGCCCGCGTTTGACCGTAGTGTATGGCCATGGAATTACGTAGAATTGACCGGAAATCAGCCTCAATTACTGCAGGCTATACTTTTCTGTCTATTTGGAATATTTTTAGTCGTTGGAATTGAGAAGTTTGCCGCGTTCTTGAGAACTAAAACCCAAGCCTGAGAAATTATGGAAAAGAAATTTGGATTGATCGGTAAGGCCGTAAGTCACTCTTTCTCTAAAGCTTATTTTGATGAAAAATTTTTCAGGGAGGAGTTAAGGGATTATCGGTATGATCTTTATGCTATAGCTGAAATTGGACTGCTGAAGTCATTACTTAGTGAAAATCCGGAGCTGTGTGGTTTGAATGTGACGATTCCGTACAAGGAACAGGTGCTGCCTCTGTTAGATGAAATTGACAGTGAAGCCAAGAGCATTGGGGCCGTAAATGTTATACG
>JBMSPY010000388.1:0-2227 GCA_049423005.1 Cyclobacteriaceae bacterium | reverse complement strand
GTTTCACAGCCGGTAAGCAGGGCCAGGAAAAAAATTCCTGTACAGAGGATTCTGATTGGTACTATAAACTTCTTCATCGTTATCAGAATTTAAAATTGTATGAAATAGACGGCACCAAAGTACCTACAATGGCCAATTGCGTTGCTTGGGCATCAGGAACAAGTCCACTAGGAGTTCGCTCATCCTTTTGAGAAAAATAAACGGAGAATGGATTCTTGCGGCCGTATACGTTGTAAATGCTAAAGACCCAATAATCATGGTTTTTCCTATCCTTACCCCGTTTCACAGACTTTCCATCCAACCGAAAGCTGATATCCAATCGGTGATAGGCCGGCAATCGAACATTGTTTCGGGAATCGGTAATGTTGTACGGGATAAGAATATTTTGAACCACAAATCGGGATGTCGGGAATGTAACCGGTGTACCAGAGGTATAAACGAAACTGGAGGAAAAAGACCACCGACCACCCAGTTCGTAAAATCCTGAAATCTTAAGGTTATGTGTTTGATCAAAACGTGTTGGATACCAGTTGGAGTTGTTAATACCCTCTACCTTAAGTTCCGTCCTACCCAAAGTATAGCTCACCCAACCAGTCAATCGGCCACTCTTCTTCTGTAAATAGAACTCAGATCCATAGGCTCGACCAATGCCCGTCAAGAGATCTCCCTCCAGAAACTCATTAATCAACAAATCGGCGCCATCAATATAGTCTACCTGATTTTGACTTTTACGGTAGTATCCTTCCACTGAGAACTCCCAGGATTTATTTTCATTCAAATCTGTAAACCACCCCAACGTGAACTGATCTGCCAGCTCAGGCTTGATGTTGTTGGTGCTAGGAGCCCAAACATCCAATGGGTTGGAGGCCGTAGTGTTGGAAATCAGATGAAGATATTGAACCATCCTATTGTAACTTCCTTTAATTGAACTTAAAGGTGAGACCTGCCACTTAAAGGATAGACGGGGCTGCAGGTTGCCGTACGCCTGAATAACCTCTCCCCGATCGTAATTGGTTACCTCCCGAACAGTGCGGCGCCTACCGGGTATGGTATCGTTAAAGACAAATGACTTTCCCGGACCAAAATAGTTGAACAAGGAATAGCGCACACCATAATCGATGGATAAGGTCGGTGATATCTTCTGACTATTGCCCGCAAACAACGAGGCCTCCATGTTATATTTTTTGTCCAGACTAATATCCACTGCATCACCATTGGTGATACCCACAGCGTTTGCCGGTTCAAACGTATAGTAAATCAATTCCGCTACAAATGTGGCTTCATTATTGGCATTGATAAACCAGGTGAAGTCAGGCTTAAAGATGAAATTGGAAATAGATGAATTCCATTTGAACAAATTGAGATTATCGTTACCAAACTGAAGTCGATAATCATAGCGACTGAATAGTGTTGTAAAGTTGGCGAATAGTCTGTCATTGAATAAGTGATTCCAACGGAAGGAAGCCGTTGAATTTCCCCAGCTGAAACCCTGGTTTTCGGCAAAAAGAAAACGATCGCGACCGAAATACCCTGACAGGTAAACCCTGTTCCGTCTGTTAATGTTGTAGTTGGTTTTGGCTGTGAGATCGTAAAAATTCAAGGCCGCACCGTTATCAAAAACATCGGTGAAGGGTTTCGCCAGCACATCAATGTAGGAACGGCGTGCCGCTACAATGAACGAAGCCTTATCTTTAACAATTGGCGCTTCAACAGCTAAACGGCTGAAGACTGTTCCAATTCCACCTGTGACCTCAGGCTTTTTGCTGTTACCTTCCTTCATGCGCACATCAAGTAAAGAGGCCAAACGACCGCCATATCGGGAAGGAATAGCCCCTTTGTAAAGCTTGGTATCTTTAACGGCATCCGGATTAAAAACAGAAAAGAATCCAAAGAGATGTGAAGTATTGTAAACAGGCGCCTCATCCAACAAAACCAAATTCTGTCCAGTACTTCCGCCACGAACGTTAAAACCCGAAGCACCCTCACCCACCGTACTGACTCCGGGTAACTGCAGTAAACTCTTGAGAACATCCGCCTCGCCAAGAAAAGCAGGCAGCTTGGTAATGGTTTTAATATCCAATTTATTGGTGGACATCTCCAGGTTCTGTGCATTAGCCTGTTCTCGCTCTCCACTAATTACAATCTCTTCTAATTGCTCACTGCTGGGCATTAGTTCAACATCAACCTTGGTGCTACCCGTTACCTGAACGGAAATCGATTTAGATTC
>JBMSPY010000387.1:0-2234 GCA_049423005.1 Cyclobacteriaceae bacterium | reverse complement strand
CTTGGGTATTTGTTGGCAGCTCAATGGCCACAAGGCCACTAAACTCTTCTAGTCCTTCCAATCCGTTTTGGGATGTTAGGATTTCCAAGGCATTCGTATCTGAAATAATACGAGTACCGATGGGAAGTGCGAATGAATTGGTTAGTAGCAGATACTCATTGTATGCTTCAATTTCATACCTGAATGTGCCCGGCTTTGTTACTACGTTTTTGAACCGTTGCAACTCGATGCCGATAAGCCGCTGCTTAAACTGCTGGTGAATATGAATTAAATGGTCGAACATAATTGGTCAGGGTTTAATTCTTCACTGTCTTGTTCTAGGTCCTCATTTTCTTGGTCATCATCAATGCAGCTACAATCCTGGTAAAGTGTTTGAGTATTTTTTACCAATTCCGTGGGCACCATTTTAGCCTGATGAACTACATCAGTATTGCGCTCAGTGCATCTCAGATATAGGCTTACCACGTAAGGATTAAAACCATTGGCTTTCATCCCGTCTACATAAACCCCCAACACCAATTGATTTGGTTTGAGCTGCAAATCCAAGGTTTGAAACTCATTCGACACCTCGGGGGTATAAAAAGCTTGGGCCGAAACAGGTGCTACAATAGCCTCGTCTTTTAAACTGTTGAACGATACGGTAAACCATCCGATTTCAGGGATGTACATATCTGTTTGTACACCGCGCACGTGAACGGCTTTAAAGCCCGTACAGCGTTTTAGATTGTTTGGAATCTTGTGTTGAAATCGAACAATCTGCCCCGGTCTTTCAACACTCAGGCGAATGATATTGTAACGAATTGCGGCCATGATCACTTTTCATTGTTAAGCCACAAATAGATTTTGACCTCAAATGGATAACCATAAGCAGAATAATCATTCTCCCCTGAGGGCGGAGCGGATACGGGTGCTTGACCATCGGTCAATCTTCCCTCAACTGTACTTCCAGCGGCATCCAGGTGTTCCTCAAAATAGAAAAACTTCTGATTGGGAGCCACCTGGTTACCACTGGTAAGCAGTTTTACCTCATGCACGTCTTCAAAAACGTCCTGATTATTCACTTTCAGACCCAACAAGCATCCAGGAACAAATCGCTCCTCCGGCACAGAAACATAAATGCCCCTGATTCTTGAGTACTGCTTGTCCGTTTGTGCATTAAATCGAACGATATCACCAGGCTTGGTAACCCTCACTCGAATTTGCTGAAACTTGTGGTTTTTCATCGTGAACTGGATTTATTGATTACGCTTTGATCACAGCAGTTCCGCGAAGGATTGCCTTCAAATATGAATTCTGAGGTGCGTTTGCGCTCCACTCAATGTTCAATTCAATGGATTGCTGATCACGGATGATTTTTGGATTATCCAACACAAACAAACCTTTGAAAGTATCTTTTCCAGTGGTCTGAAACACCTCGCATGATGTGTTTGGAACCAATACCGTTCCGTTGGCCTTGAATTCAAATTCTCCGTTACGCAAGTAGTCAGGAACTACGTCATAGTTTACCGAGCCTGGAGTGTCGTTATTGTCTCCAACACCGCCCAACAACTGCAATCCGTAAAGCAAAAAGTAATTGCCTTTCTCCAACTTGCCACTAGAGATGTTGCTTGATCCAACAACCTTGTTGTCGTCATCCTTGAACATCTTAATGACTTTAGAGCCACTGATGGTTTTTACCACGTAGTAGGCTGTATCTACTGCCTGCAATGATTGATTTGCCAATCCAACTTGGATCTCTTTTGGCAACATTGAAATGCGCTTTTCAAACTCTGCGCGAGAGCGTGAGCCTGTTGCATTGCTTGCAACACGGGATTGGTTCTGCATTTTGCGGAACAATTTTTTCTTGTCGTTAGGTCCACTTAAGTCAAGGGCTTGCAAAAAGTCATCTTCTGACATTGCACCTAGCAAGTTGTACTCACTGTTTTCGATTTGTCCGAGCGTTAACATGATTATGATTGATTATTTTTTATTGATGAATTGATTAAATGATTTCGATGTAAGCCAAATCCTCCTCAGTCATTCCCTCAACCATTGCTGAGTTGGAATAATCCTCAGGATTAAATGCAGTTGGTGAAGACAGAGCTGGAAGGTCTGGATTATAGCGTTCTACTGAAAGGTTCAATGGCTCACGGTAAACCGATGGTTCGCCCAATCCGCTAAAGCTGAAATCAGCTAGTCCAGCTAGCAAATCCTTTTTCATCAGAACTTTTACTCCAGAGAGAAGTCCCGATGCG
>JBMSPY010000386.1:0-2235 GCA_049423005.1 Cyclobacteriaceae bacterium | reverse complement strand
TCAGGTTTATAGTCTCTGTTGCAACAACCTGATAATTGTTCGGTCCAAATCGCTCTATGGTGTAGGCAAAAATCACCCCATTTTGTTGAGACACATATAGCCTGTTGTCCGGGCCAAATTGGAGCGAAGTGGGGTTATTTAAGGTAACTCCCTGAAGACCACTGGAGGAAAAATTAACCGTACTTTGGGCCTGTGAAGGCCGGTAACAAAGCAGTAGGATTAACGAAAGTGCAATCTGTAGCGATTTTTTCATCAAGCTTTAATCTATTTTCTAAAAAATATGATCCATTATTTTCACCAAACCTTACGAACGCGAAAGATAAGGACGACATGATTGTATTTCAATTTTTTCAATCAGAAAGTAATATGACAGAGTTCAAGAAAGATTAAAACTTAGGATTGGTTTCAATTATGGAATAATTAATATCAATTTGGGATTAATCGTCATGGATTAATCGCATTGCAGTCATTTAATCGATGCTTTTGAGCTTAAACCTTCAGACACCATAAAAAATGCATTTGCAAACGTTGCCAGTTAACAAATTCATGCTATTGCTTGGGCTATCCGTAATTCTTTCCATTGGCTCTTGCAAGCCGGCTCCCAATCTATCCATTCAAAGCTCTTTGACTGCCTTACCTGCCAATCATCCACGAATCCTTTTAACAGATTCAGCCGTAGAGTCTATCAAAAGAAAGATTGATTCAGACAGTACATTCCTTGCCATTCACCAGTTTATAATAGGATCAGCCAAAAGAAGCCTAAAAAGGGATGTGACCAACTTTCAGATGAATGGAAGACGACTTCTTGAAGCTGCCAATGACTTCAGGAAAAAAGTCATGGTATTGGCCTATGCGTACCGGCTAACAGGAGAAAAGGCCTATGCCGAAAAATGCATGGAGGAAATGATGGCAGTCAGTAATCTTCCGAGTTGGAATCCCGAGCACTTCCTGGATGTTGCTGAAATTACCGCAGGCATGTCCATAGCGATGGACTGGATTTATCCGGTCTTAACGGATGAAGACAGAATAAGATTTGCCTCAGCCATAATTGAAAAAGGAATTAAACCCTCCTTTAATCCAGCGTACAACGATTTTCTGGAAAAAGATAATAACTGGAACCAGGTTTGCAATGCAGGTCTCGTCTTAGGCGCTTTGGCTACCTATGAGAGTGATCCGGAACTTTCCAAACAAGTACTTCTGCGTTCGATAGAGTCAAATAAAAAAGCGCTGCTAAACTATGCACCCGAAGGTGTTTATGATGAGGGATACGGCTATTGGTCCTATGGAAATACTTTCCAGGTATTACTGTTCAATGCGCTTGAAACAGGTTTTAAACAAAAATTAAATCTGTCTATTCCCGATTATTACTTTCAGACAGGTCAATACATCAAACAAATGATTGGTCCATCCGGAAAAAGTTTCAATTATTCCGATTCTGGAGATGATGCCAAACTGAATCCATCACTGTTTTGGTTTGCAAGACAACTTGGAGATCAAAATATCGTTTGGTCTGAACTTTACTTTCTAAAGGACATCGGAAAAATACCGGCACGGGATCTGGTTTTATTTATGATTTGGGCAAATCCCGATCAACTGAAAAAAGTGTCTCCTCCTTCCGAAAAAATCTGGATTGGTTCCGGAAAAAATCCCGTTGCCGTACTTCGCTCAGACTGGTCCAAAAATGGAGTCTATATTGGATTAAAAGGAGGGTCTCCAAAAATAAATAATGGCCATATGGACGTGGGCTCATTTGTTTTAGAGGGATTGGGCGAAAGATGGACCGTAGATTTAGGAGCAGAGGACTATTCAAAATTGGAGGCTCAAAACCTGAAAATTTGGTCCTACAGTCAAAAGTCCGACCGATGGAAAGTATTTCGAAATGGCATTCACTCACACAACACAATTATCATCAACAATCAGGATCAAAATGTTGATGGTTATGGAAAATTTTATGAGTCCGATGGATCAAACCATCAGAATTTTGTTCTTATGGATTTGGGAACTGTTTATGGCCCTTCAGTAAAAAACATTACGAGGGGAGTGCTTCTCAACCCAAATGATCAATCCGTTTTAATCCAGGATAAAATTGAAACCGGAAACGAAAAGCTAACCTTAAAGTGGCAATTTCTTACAGACGCCCAGGTCATAAAGACAGGAGATCAGTTTGTGGAATTAAAAAAGAATGGTAAAAAAATCCGAATCGCCCTGTTCGGAATGGATAAATCTGTAACCTGG
>JBMSPY010000385.1:0-2240 GCA_049423005.1 Cyclobacteriaceae bacterium | reverse complement strand
ATCGCTGGCTTCCGGATGCTTTCGCGTGTGTGCTGACAGCCCATGGCGGAAAGCTTATGAAAAAATTAATGGCTTCAGAGATCAAAAGAACAGCTGCGCTTCCCAAACCAGATCCTGGCCAACACGATCATGCCGCCATGAAAAAGCCAGAGGCCGCTGCGGAAAAGAAGTCAGCCAATGGCATCGATCTGGTAGTGAGCGAAATTCGGATTGAACCATCGACTCCTGCGGTGCGCGACAGAATCATGGTCACCGTGGATGTCACCAATCAGGGAAATGAAGCGGTACCTGCCGGAACACTTGTACCCTTTCATGTTCGCTTTGAAGGTATGGGAATCAAAAACGAGCAACTAAGCAAAAACTTTAATGAAGGGATACCAGCAGGTAAAACGGTTTCCATTTCTAAAAATCTAAACGGCCCCTGGGTAGGAAATCTGAGCTTCACTACGGATATCGTTGGTGAGTACAACCTGGTCGCTCAGATTGATCGAGGCAATGAGATCCGCGAATCGGATAAAAACAATAATTTTTTCAGAAAGAAAGTCACTTTTGCAGCTCCGCCGACATTGAGTGCCTTCGCTTTACAACGAGCTGTCCGGAGCTATGCTTCGGTCGCTTCGCCCGATTCACTGACAACTATTCTAAAAAAAGCTGCGGCTCTGCCTGCAGATTACCGTACAGCAATTAACAAATCTGTAGCCGATGGTTGGAATTACAAAACCAAAAAAGTAAGCCTTAATACCACCTCAAAGAACTGGCTGCTGGCCGTCAAGAATCCGGATGAACATGTTAAGAAGCTAACCGAAGCCTGGGGGGTAAAGAAAACCGCAGTCGTAGTGGCCTCCAGAACAGTGCGGATCAAAACCATCAAGGATGCCATGAAGTTTGATCTCACCGAATTCACCGCCAAACCTGGCGAAACGATTGAGATGATTTTGGAGAACCCGGATGGCATGCAGCACAATCTGGTAATCGTAAAACCCGGTGCACAGGAAAAAGTTGGATTGGCAGGCGATAAAATGCTCAACGATCCAAAAGGGCAAGACAAGAATTATGTACCTACACTTCCGGAAGTGTTATTTGCCACTCCACTGATCAATGGTGGTCAGACGTATAAAATGATCATCAAAGTTCCAGCGCAGGAAGGTGACTATCCATACATCTGTACTTTCCCCGCACACTGGCGCCTGATGAAAGGTGTGATGAAAGTTAGGAAGTAAGTACGTTAGAGATTTCGTTTTTTCATTTCACTCGCTGCGTGAGAAACGGCACGAGCAGTCAGGGCCATATATAAAATAGACGGACTCTGATTGCCTGTGCTGGTCATGCAGGCCCCATCGGTCACAAACACATTTGGGCAATGGTGCAGCTGATTCCATTGATTCAATAAGGAGGTTTTTGGATCTTGCCCCATCCGGCAACCGCCCATCTCATGGATATCTAATCCAGGAGCCTGACCCGTATCGTAGGAAGTAACATCAGTACATCCAGCAGCTTCCAACATCGCGATGCTTTGCTCCGTAAAGTCTTTGATCATTTTTTCATCATTGTCGTCGTAACCCACATCGGTTTCCAATAAGGGTATTCCCCACTGATCGGTTTGTGTTTTACTCAGACGCACCTGATTACTTTCCTTAGGTATGGTTTCTCCCTGCATGTACATGTAGATGTGCCATGGACCAGGTTTGGCTACAGCCGCTTTGAGTTCTGAGCCGCACGTGGATTCGACTTGTTCTTCCTTTCCTCGTTTCCGGTAGGCTCCTGTAAATGTGGTGTAGCCTCCAACGTAATCCATTTCCTGTTTTCCAAGATTTCGGTAATTGGCAATAATGGGTTCTGATGGATTACGTCCGAAATAATACTGATCGTCGAAACGATCCAATTGTCCACCAACGCCTGCGCGGTAGTTGTGGAAGGCTACAAATTTTCCAAGCAATCCGTTGTCGTTACCAAGTCCTTGCGGGAATCGGTTTGAGGTGGAGTTCAGTAAAATCAAATTGGAGTTAAGTGCGGAGGCATTCAAAAAAATAACGCGCGCGAAATATTCCACCGTCTCTTTTGTAATGGCGTCAATGACACGGACACCAGTAGCTTTTTGTGTTTTGTCATCGAAAATGATGGAGTGAACCACACTGTGTGGTCGGATGGTCAGATTTCCGGTTCGTTCTGCCCAAGGCAGCGTAGATGAAACAGAACTGAAATAACCACCGAACGGACAACCACGCATGCACAGGTTTCGG
>JBMSPY010000384.1:0-2243 GCA_049423005.1 Cyclobacteriaceae bacterium | reverse complement strand
GAAGGCACTGTTTCCTATTGGCGAATTAAAGAAGAGCGAGGTTCGGGCAATTGCCTCCAGAATTGGTCTGGCTACTGCTGAAAAAAAGGACTCTCAGGGACTATGTTTCATCGGAAAGGTTCACTTACCAGATTTTCTTCAGCAGCAGCTTAAACCTAAAGTAGGAAAAGTGGTAGTAGTGGATCCGCATTCAACCATATTCAACCAAAATTTGTCAGGCAATGATCATCAGAACCTCGCATTACCCTATGCTTATAGTGGCGAATGCGGAGAGGTATCAGGTGAGCATCGGGGTGCTCATTACTACACCATCGGTCAGCGAAAAGGGCTGAACATGGGAGGTTTTCCTGAACCTGTGTTCGTGATTGGAACAGACACCAGGGAAAATATTATTTATATGGGTATGGGTGAGAATCATCCCGGACTTTATCGTCGGGGATTATTCATTCCAAATTCAGATCTGCATTGGGTGCGACCAGATTTTCAGCTTAACCCGGGACAAAGAAAAAAAACTTTAGCCAGGATCCGTTATCGTCAACCTTTAGAGCCCTGTGAATTAATCAGGGAAGAATCTGGTCTTTATATTCTTTTTGACAGGCCACAACGAGGCATTACGCCCGGTCAATTTGCAGCATGGTATGAGGGAGAAGAATTGATTGGCTCAGGTGTAATTAGCCGGTAAATTTCTCCATTAATCCGTGTTTTTCTGTTTGAATCTCTTCAAATCGTTTATTTCAATTGCATAAATTTAAATGATGATTAATCGTGACTTTTCCCTCTTAGATCCAAATGCAACCTATACTTATCGTGATTATTTGCAATGGGATTTTACTGAACGCATTGAACTGATACTTGGGAAGATTTTCCCAATGTCACTTACCGTTCGAAGAGATCTTCACGAAAAGCTTAACATTTATGAAACCTTTGGTGTCAGAGAATATTGGATTGTACACCCAAAAGATAAGACTATGTTAATTATGACCCCGGATAAAGATGGATATTATCGACCTTCAAGACTAATGACCACAGGAGATGTGATCGATAGTAGAATATTTCCCGGTCTTAAGCTTGACCTGGACGAACTTTTCGCTGATGTAGTACAGGAACCGGAATTGCTTTATGGGGACAATGTGGTACGGATTTAAAATGAACACTCTGAACATTTGTTGATATCGTTTCTCCATGAACACCCTAAATCATCTGCGCGTTCCGTAACCCTTCAATCCTGCTGCACGCACTACTTTATCAAGCCCATGGCGGTCACGGATGCGGTCGATGGCAGAATATAAACTCATCTGTTCACCGGTATCCTCAAACAAACTGGTCTGCGGAGAACCCTGAACCAAACCACTGAGACGAACACCAATTAGCCGGATCAGCATCCGCCGCGAATAGAGCTTCTCAAATAATTCATGAACTACCCGTAATAAATGATGATCAGAAGACGTGTACGGAATGTGAATCTGGCGGGTCTCTGTATCAAAGTTTGCATAACGAATCTTAACCGTTACACAGGAAGTTAGTCGGCCCTGAGTGCGAAGCTCATAAGCCGTCCTCTCAACCATCGATGTGAGCACAGAATGAAGCATCTTCACATCAGTGGTATCCTGACCAAAAGTGGTTTCCGTGGAAATTGATTTCTGTTCAACATAGGGTACCACGGGTGTATCGTCAATACCATGAGCTCTTTTCCAGAGGACAATACCATTACGCCCGAATGCATGGGTAAGGTACTTCACCGGCATCTCACGCAATGTAGATACCGTACGGACACCCATATCATAAAGAAAAGAGGCCGTCTGCTTACCTACCATCGGCAGCTTTTCCACAGGAAGCGGAGCCAGGAAATCCTGTTCCGTACCGGCAGGTATCTGCTTTTCTGCATTCGGCTTGAACTCACCCGTAGCCACTTTTGAAACCATCTTGTTCGCCGAAAGTGCCATAGAGATAGGCAATCCCGTCTCCTTCATGATATGCGACCGCAACTCCCGCGCCCATCGGAAGGTTCCGAAAAAACGATCCATACCGGTCGCATCGATATAAAACTCATCGACCGAAGATTTCTCAAATAATGGCGCCCGGTCGGCAATCACTTCCGTCACCAACTGTGAATGACGACTATACAATTCCATATCACCGGAAATCACTGTAGCATCCGGACAAAGCTGAAGTGCCAGATACATAGGCATTGCAGAGTGCACTCCGAACTGCCGGGCCTCATAACTGCACGCAGCAACAACACC
>JBMSPY010000383.1:0-2247 GCA_049423005.1 Cyclobacteriaceae bacterium | reverse complement strand
AATGAATAGGATTTCATTTTTCTGACAGACCTCTTTGATCTGTTCATAATAACCCGTTGGAGGATGAATGGCCGCACCGGCGGCACCAACAATAGGCTCGGCAACAAAAGCAGCAACCGCAGAGGCACCGAGTTGATCAATGACCTGCTGTAGTTCTTCGGCCTGAAGATCTACCGAAGTATGCTCAAGATCTGAAGTGAGTAAGGGATATTTTTCTAAAAGATCTTCGAATCGCTTTCTCCGAAGGGGGTGACCAGAAAGAGATAAGGCACCCATCGTGATGCCATGGTAACTTTTTTGTCGGGTGATGAAATACCGTTTGGAGGGTTTTCCTTGCTCCTGCCAGTATTGCCAAGCCGTTTTCATAGCCGTTTCTATAGCCTCCGTTCCGCTGTTGACAAAAAAGGTATGTTGATATTTTTTTTCAGGGCTCCATTCACAAAGCTTTTGAGCAAGTGCCTCGGCCGAAGCTGAAGAGTATTGGGATCGATACACAAACTGGAGGTGGCGCGAATGCTCACTAAGTGCTTTAAGCATCCGTGGATGTGAGTGACCCAGCGAACAGGTGATGGCACCGGATGATCCATCAAGGTACTGCTTCCCAGAGGCGTCCGTTATCCAAATACCTGTTGCCGAAACCGCAACCGGATATTTTTTGTCAAGAAGAGGCTGAATCAGATGACCGGACATTGGGTTAAAAATAGTTGTTTAATTTCAAAGCTCCGTGGGAACCCACAGACAGAGGAAGTGATTGAATTTCTGGAAAATTCAATGACAATCATTTCACGGAATTTTGGCAAAAACAGTTAAAAGACGATTTTAAAGGCATGCAACCCGATAAACTAAAAGACCTGTCCCGATGGCTGATCATCGGCTCGATTATTTTCTTTCTGCTCTATACGGGAAGGACAATGTTCGTTCCAGTTTGTTTTGCTCTGTTAATCGCATTTCTGCTTTACCCTGTTTGTCGGTGGCTGGAATCAAAAGGTTTTGGCCGGTCACTGGCCATTGCCACAGGATTACTGGCGGTTACACTTATCCTTGGCTCGGTTGTGTATTTGCTGATCAGTCAGTTTGCAGCCTTTAGCGAATCCTGGTCGGGTATCAGTGTTAAGCTGGATAAAACGCTTAACGATTTAAGTGTAATGCTCACCGACACCTTTGGTATTTCTAAAGAGGGTCAAAATGAATGGCTGAAGAAGGCCTTGAATGAAGTCATCAGCGCTGCAGGTTCGACATTGCTCGGTTCAGGGGCATCCCTGGCGATAGCGTTGATTATTCCTGTATACACAGCATTGTTTCTTTATCATCGTCGAATGTTGGTTGGCGTTTTACTCGATCAGTTCCGTGCGGATCAGCGCTCCCAAGTGGTTGGAATTCTGCATAAGGTTATTCAGACTTATTACAACTTCATCAAAGGAATGATCGTCGTTTATTTATGCGTTGGTCTGTTAAACAGTCTCGGCTTGCTGTTACTGGATATTCCTCAAGCATTTCTTTTTGGATTTGTTGCCTCGATCCTCACCTTTATTCCCTATGTCGGCATTATGATTGCGTCGTTACTCCCGATATCCGTAGCCTGGGTTACCAAAGACTCGCTTTGGTATCCGATGGGCGTGGTCATTGTATTTGCCGTTGTGCAGTACCTCGAAGCAAACCTTATTTTCCCGTTGGCCGTTAGCAGCCGATTGAAAATCAACACCCTGGTTACCTTGTTGGTGATGTTCGCCGGGGGAATTCTGTGGGGTGCAGCCGGGATGATTTTATTCATTCCGTTTATTGCCATCGGCAAGTTAATTGCGGATGAGGTTAACCCGCATGGAACCTGGGCCAGGGTGCTGGGCAATGGCGAATGATCAGCGAATGAATCCTGGTAAATCAGAAAAGTAAGCCGCCTGTTTTTTATCCAGAATTAAATCTTTAAGTGCCCACATCAAGGATTTGTAACCACTGTACCGCTCCCGACTAAAGTTGATCAAAGTAGAGATTTCCGTCTCATTCAACTGAAGCTGAACACCATCGGCATAAAGCCTGGAAACTTGCGAGCCATAATCTTTGCGGACCTGTTCGTAAAAGGATACTAAATTTTCAAACGCATTTATTTCTTTTCCATGAAGCAGTACGTCAGCCTGTTGACAAAAGGCCGTTACCTCTTTACGTGCCGCATCATACAGTGAATATTTTTCATCTTTTGAGGAATTCCTAAGCTGTTGAATATCGGAGGCAGAGTCGTGAATACTTTTGGCG
>JBMSPY010000382.1:0-2261 GCA_049423005.1 Cyclobacteriaceae bacterium | reverse complement strand
ATGGCTCGACGGTGGAAGCAGCTAACGGCAAAAGGCAGTCCACTTGAATTGAGTCGCGTCATACAGCGAATGGATGAAATCGTGCAATTAACTGCTGAAGCTGCTCAACGGGATAATCAGAAGTGGGGTACTTCTTCGGATCGTACCGGAAGCATTTCGGCTATGAAATCCTGGTTATCGGCACGGTACTTTTGGATGAGTAATCAACTTTCCAACAGCTCCGCATGTGAAAATCCTTCCATCCCACCTTTAGTTATAACCAAAATTCATTTTAATCCTGCAGGTGATCAGACTGGTGACCTGGAGTTTATCGAAATCACCAACACCGGTCAGTCTACTGTAACTACTGCTGGTTTATATTTTCGTGAACCAGGAATGAACTATATGTTCCCAAATAATGGATCCATTGCTCCGGGTCAAAAGATTTACCTCGCCGCAAATGCGGAAGTATTTGAACAATATTATGGCATTAAGCCTTTTGGTGATTTCGTTCGCAATCTGGACAATGACAGTCATTACCTTGTTCTCGTGGATGCTTTTGGAAATGTGATCGATGAAGTACGTTATCAGGATCGGGATGAGTGGCCATCAGAAGCAGATGGAGAAGGGGCATTTTTGGAATTGAAAAATACCGGGCTCGATAATAGTTTAGCTGCCTCCTGGGTTGCGTCTAGTAATTGTTTTTATACAGTTGGAAAACCAGTGGTTAGTGATGTTGGACTCTGTCAAAACGAGGCCTCAACGGCCATCACTGCAACGGCACTGGTAGGTACTTCATTGAGGTGGTATGAAGATGAGGCAGGTACCAAGCTGCTGGCCTCCGCTCCGGTACCCAATACATCGTCCATCTCAACCATCAATTACTTTGTCTCCAGTGTTACAGCGACGGGCTGTGAAAGCCAAAAAGCAAAAATTACGGTTACGGTCGGTTCACGTCCATCCTTGCTTCAGGTTACTACCGATATGACGAATCCCGTTGAGCCAGTTCTGCGGGCCTCCGAATCCACTGGTTATCAATGGTACCTGAATACGCTTCCGATTGCCGGAGCAACCACAAAAGACTTTACTGCCTACCAAAGTGGAAGCTATCAAGTGGCCGGCGTAAACAATGGCTGTGTTGGACCGTTGTCCTTACCGATAGACTTGATTGTAACAGGTCTGGATATATCCAAAGACTCCAAACGTCCAATGGTATTTCCCAATCCTTCAGGGGGCTTGGTAACGTTATACTTTCCGGATGGATTGGATCAGGAATTCCAAGTGGAAATCCTTGACCTTACTGCTCGATCACTATTGCGTCAAACAGGTATAGGCACTCAGGCGGAACTTAATATCGCCACTTTACCGGCAGGTACCTATTTTTTACAGATTCGGCGAAGCGAACAAAGATTTAGGCTTAAGTTGATCAGGGGTTTGGACTAATTTCCTTGCTGGCGTCCTTTTGCCTGTTGTTGTAATCCTTTCTGATTTCGGCCTAATTATTTTTGTAGGTATTTCATATTTTTGGTTTATGGAAAGACTTACGAAGTCTATTGTCCTTATTATTATGTTCACCTTGATCATTTCTTTTGATGCAAGGTCTCAGAGCAATTACAATCAGTTAAACAGAATTTATGCTAAGTATAAGTATTACTACCCTTCTCAGAAGTATAAAAATGCCTGCTCTTCCTTAGCCAAAAAAAGTCAGCCGCCAAAAAAATTCGCTTTAGTTAAAAAAACCCGCCCGCGAAAAAGGGCTGAACAACCTTAGTAGTTTCTTATTTTTTTACTCTATACCCTACCACATGTTGAAAAGATCGTTGTTGATTTTTAGTCTTACTTGTATTAGTCTTTTTGCTCGTGCCGACGAAGGTATGTGGCTGATGCAATTCCTTGGAGAGGAAACCTACAAGGAAATGGTGAAGAAAGGTTTGAAGTTGTCCCGCGAGCAGCTCTACAGCCTGAATAAATCGTCGCTAAAGGATGCCATTGTAATTTTTGCAGGTGGATGTACCGGTGAAATGGTAAGTGCCGAAGGTCTGCTCTTCACCTATCACCATTGTGGTTACGGCGCTATTGCTGATGCCAGCACAGTAGAAAACAATTACCTCCGCGATGGTTTTTGGGCTATGAACCGATCTCAGGAAATACCAGCTCCCTCGGTTTACGTACAATTTCTTCGCAAGATTGATGATGTTACTGGTGAAGTGGAATCCTCTTTAACTGGTTTGGAAGGTGCCGCACGTGCGGCAAAACTTCAGTCTGTTTCTGCAGAGATTGCA
>JBMSPY010000381.1:0-2279 GCA_049423005.1 Cyclobacteriaceae bacterium | reverse complement strand
AGGTTAAAAAGAGCCTCGACGATCAGGACGCTGACGGTTACACTGGCTTTATACATAAGTGTCTCTTTGATAACTACCTGAAAAACCATTCTGCTCCTGAGGATGTGGAGTACTACCTCTGCGGACCTCCAATGATGAACCAGGCCGTCTTCAAAATGCTGGATGACCTGGGCATCCCTAAGGAAAACATCAGGTTCGACGATTTCGGCGGATAATCAATCCCCGATTCTCTAAATATTGAAATACAACAAGTCCCGCGCATACCCGCGGGACTTTTGTTTACCCGCCTTTCAATGTAGATTTGTCAAAACCTGCCACCTATGGATTTGACCTTATTTTTTTCGCCTGTCCCGGAAGAAATACTACAGGTCGGCGGAGCTCCCGGATCCCTGCTAAAAAACATCAAGGTTTATAACGAAAAGATTCCCGATTACCGGACTGCTCAACTGGCGATAATTGGAGTACCTGAAGAAAGAGGCACGGATTCAAATACCGGGTGCGCAGCCGCGGCAGATGCCATCAGGAAAAAACTCTACCTACTTAAAAAAGGAACAGGCTCTGCACAGGTGATTGATTTGGGTAACCTTCGAATTGGCCCCGATCTGGACGAAACATATACCCGACTCTCTGAGGTGTGCCGGCTATTGCTGGAAAACAATACGTTGCCCCTGATCATAGGCGGATCGCATGATCTGGATATAGGTCAGTATCGTGCCTATCAGGATATGAATAAACTGATCAGCTTTTTGAATGTGGATGCATTTCTTGATCTGGAGGAAGGCTATGAATTTCCGCTGAGCAGACAACATGTCAATAAAGTGCTCATGCACGATCCAAATTACCTTTTCAGCTATACCCATCTGGCTCATCAGACTTATCTCGTGGATCCTGGTCTCACTGCAGTGCTTGAAAAATTATTTTTCGAGTCTTATCGCCTCGGCACCATGCGCACAAATCTTCAGGAAATGGAGCCTGCCGTTCGCAGCGCCGATATGTTATCGTTTGATATCACGGCTGTCCGATCTTCAGATGCCCCCGGAAACAGCCAGGCTCAGCCTTTCGGACTGACTGCAGAAGAAGCTTGTCAGCTGTGCTGGTATGCAGGCATGAATGAAAAGCTAAGCTCAGCCGGATTTTATGAGTACAATCCCTCACTCGATGATGAACAGATGAAAACAGCTTCTGTGGTGGCTACGATGGTCTGGTATTTTATTGAAGGTTATGGCCACCGGAAAAATGAGCAGGATTTTAAATCAAATGATTTCCTGAAGTTCACTGTAGCTATGCCAGTTGAGCACGAACACATTACTTTTTTTAAGAGTAAGGTCACCGATCGCTGGTGGATGGAAGTCCCGGGAGGGAAGCGCGCATCACTGGTGCCTTGCACCTATACCGACTATGAGACGGCCACAAAAGGAGAGGTGCCTGAACGATATATAGGCGCACTTTCCAGAATGATCTGATAATTGACTCAGAATTAATTTTTCCCATTCAGAATAACGGATGTCATTGTCAATGAACCTCCGACCAATTCATCATTGAAGAAATAAGGATGATCATCTGAAAGACTTGTTCCAAGAGCATAGATCAATGGCCAGTATTGATCAGGCGTGGGGACGGCAAGTTTTGCAGCTGCTCCCAGTTTTTCGTACTCAATCAATGATCGATGCTCTCTTTTTTCTATAAGACTTTTGAAAGTCTCATTCATTTCTTTCGCCCAGTCAAATCCATAACCTGGTGTATTCAAATTTTGAAAGTCAACCATGCGGAGATTATGGACCATATTTCCGCTGCCAATAATTAATACTCCCCGTTCGCGCAGAGAGGCGAGTTCATTCGCTAAATCATAATGCCACTGCCCGGGTTTGTAATAATCGATACTCATTTGAAGAACCGGGATATCTGCCTCCGGAAACATTCTGCGAACCACCGACCAGGTGCCATGATCCAGTCCCCAGTCATGATCCAACCCAACCTGGGTGAATTTGACGATGTCTTGGATACTTCTTGCCAGTTCGGGCGACCCCTTTGCCGGATATTGAACTGCGTATAATTCCTCCGGAAACCCACCGAAGTCATGAATGGTTTTGGGCTGCTCCATGGCAGTAACGAAGGTTCCTCGGGTCAGCCAATGTGCAGAAATACATAAAACCGCCTGAGGCCGGGGCAAGTTGACTCCAATCTCCTCCCAGGTTTGACTAAATGAATTGGCTTCGATGCCATTCATAGGTGAGCCATGGCCAATGTAGTCTACAACAACTTTTTCAAACTCATCGGCG
>JBMSPY010000380.1:0-2280 GCA_049423005.1 Cyclobacteriaceae bacterium | reverse complement strand
AAGCCGGTGTTTGACCTCCAGCTTATCGCCGATGCGAAACGTTGTAATCAGCTCGGCTTTTTTCATGTCCAGTGTTTGCCGGTAATCCTGTACATCCTGTATACCAATCCTACGTCCATCTACATCCAGATTCATATTGACGTGGTTAAATGTTTTCAAGATGTTAGAAACGCGTCCGCGTTGATAGTAATCGTAGGTTCCATTGAGCACCACATCCTTTACCCGCATGGGAATGGGAGAGGACACAATGCCAATCATGCCGTTGGCAACCGTTACTCCAAAATAATTATCTGGATTCACCCGTGAAGCTTCTACTTGCCATTCATTGGTTTGTGCGTACCCATAAAAGGAAAGAGTAAGACCGATCAATAGGACTGCTGTGGATAATATTCTTTTCATGTTTTATCGGTTATTCGTTTTCTGATTTTTTACCGAATAGGCCGTTCAAAATAAGAGTTATTCTGCTTCCGGAGGAGCAGGTGGTCCAGCCTGAAAGGCTATTTCTTTCAATGGCTCGTCTTCTTTCGCCTGAAATCTTATATTCGGATTCTAAATCCTTAAAACCCATGCGCCACTTCCTCTTTTTCCTGTCTGCTTTGGTAATGGTTTCATGTGCCGATCGGTACGATGTTATTATTCGCAACGGAACAGTCTACGACGGAACCGGTGCGTTGGGACAACGCGCCGACGTAGGTATCAAAGCCGACACCATTGCTTTTATCGGGGACCTTTCCGGAGCTAAAGCAGATCTGGAAATTGATGCCACTGAAAAGGCTGTAACCCCCGGATTTATCAATATGCTGAGCTGGGCGGTAGAGTCATTGATCATAGATGGAAATGGAGAAAGCGATATCCGCCAGGGTGTAACCCTGGAAGTTTTTGGCGAGGGCATGTCTCTTGGTCCGCTCAACGATCAAATGAAAAAAGAAATGACCCAATCCATGAAGCGAAATCCTGATTTTGCTTATGAGATTGACTGGACTACACTTGGCGAATATTTACAATCCCTGGAGCGCCGTGGTGTTTCTCCTAACGTGGCTTCTTTTGTTGGTGCGACTACCGTTCGTGTTCATGAGCTGGGCTACGCCAACCGCACGGCGTCAGCAGAAGAAATGGAGCGGATGAAAAATCTTGTCCGCAAAGCCATGGAAGAAGGAGCCATGGGTATCCTCTTTGATCTATGCCCCAGCCAATTACGCGCCCACAGAGGAGTTGATTGAATTGTGTAAAGTAGCCGGAGAGTATGGCGGCATGTACATTACCCACATGCGCAGCGAAGGAAATGCCATGCTCGAAGCAGTGGATGAAACGATTCGCATTTCCCGGGAGGGTAAACTTCCTGCAGAGATTTACCACCTGAAGTTTAGCGGTAAACAAAACTGGAGTAAGATCGATACCGTAATTGCGATGATTGAAAAGGCCCGGAAGGAAGGCTTGCGTATTACAGCCGATATGTACACCTATCCCGCTGGTGCAACCGGATTAGATGCCACTATGCCACCCTGGATTCAGGAAGGAGGGTTGCATCAATGGATCGCACGCATGAAAGATCCTGTCACCCGCGCTCGGGCTTTAAAAGAAATGCGTACACCAACCAATAAATGGGAGAACCTGCTCCATCTCGCTGGTGATCCTGAAAAAGTACTCTTGCTGGATTTTGCCAACGATTCACTCCGGAAACTTTTCGTAGGAAAAACATTGGCTTACGCGGCAAAACTAAATGGCAAATCACCGGAAGAGACTGCTATGGATCTGGTTACCGCCGACAGCACCCGCGTAGGTACCGCTTACTTTCTGATGGACGAAGAAAATATGAAGCGTCAGTTTAAACTGCCTTATGTAAGTCTGGGTTCGGATGCAGCGGCTCCTTCCTTAGACGCTAAATTCACCCGCGCAGCCGAACATCCACGTGCCTATGGCAACTTCGCACGCTTCATCGCCCGGTATTTCCGGGAAGAAAAGCTGTTCTCCTTTGAAGAAACCATACGCCGGATGACCACCTTACCAGCTGAAAATCTGGGCATTCAGAAGCGTGGAAAAATTGCTGTTGGCCATTATGCCGATCTGAATGTTTTTGATCCGGAAAAGATTTACGATCACGCCACCTTTGAAAAACCACATCAGTATAGCACGGGAATGTCCCACGTGCTCGTCAATGGCGTTCAGGTGCTTAAAGATGGTGAACATACCGGAGCTCGCCCCGGACGATTTGTCCGTGGTCCTGGTTACAAAGCGGGTAACTAATTCAGTTAAAACTTGTAGCGGACAAAGCCTTCGATG
>JBMSPY010000379.1:0-2283 GCA_049423005.1 Cyclobacteriaceae bacterium | reverse complement strand
TTCCGATCTCCATGGTCATTTTGATTGGTGCCAAAAAAATCCGCTCTGTTGCTTTCCCTAACCAAGCATCTTCCTGGGGAGGAATGCCAACTATGGTAGCCGGATAGACCGCATTTTTTCGATGAGTAATGGCGGTTACATGAAAACGAGGATACCAGTCCGGAAGGGAGTAATAGCCAGTATGATCTCCAAAAGGGCCTTCCCAAATTAATTCTTCTGCAGGATCCACATACCCTTCGATAATAATATCTGCATCAGCAGGCACTTCTATGGCTGGTTGTGTTATGCAGCGAACCAGTTCCACCTTTTTTTTACGAAGAAAACCTGCTAACATATACTCGTCAACATTTTCAGGTAACGGCGCAGTTGCACTGTAAGCATAAACAGGATCTCCACCTAACGAAACGGCAACGGGCATTTTCAATCCTGCTTTTTTATAAGCATTGAAGTGTTTGGCGCTGACCTTATGTTTATGCCAGTGCATCCCCGTTAATGTGGGCCCGAAAACTTGCATACGATACATTCCAACGTTTCGGCTATTATTTTCAGGGTCTTTGGTATGAATAACTGGTAAAGTAATAAAGGGTCCGCCATCTTTAGGCCAACATGTCAATACTGGGATTTTATTGAGATCCGGATTCAGCAACACAGATTCCTGACAAGCTCCTCTCCCATTAATAATTTTAGGCATCCAACTTGCAAATTGACCAAGTTTTGGAAGTAACCGCAGCTTGTCCAATATGTTTTCTTTAGGAGAAGAGAGAAGTTTAAACAAGTCCTCAATTTCACGCGCAATCGCATCCAGCGATTCAACTCCCAAAGCCATACACATTCTCCTCTCACTTCCATACGCGTTCATTAGAACCGGGAAATCCGTGCCTGTATTCTCAAACAAAAGCGCTTTACCACCTCCTCCAGATTTACTAATGCGGTCGGTAATTTCGGCAATTTCCAAATGTGGATTTACGTAAGCAGAAATCCGAACTAATTCTCCATTTTTTTCTAAAGCTTCAATAAAAGCTTGTTGATCTCTCCAGGCCATACTGCTTATTTAAAAGTAATCCTACAACAATTGTAATACCCCTATTGTTCATTTTTTTGTAGTCCAGCATAAATAACACCTAACCCAGCTTGACTCGGTAATTTAACAATGCCCTCCTGATAGGAAATACCACTGGAGAGGTCCTCCGCCAACAACAAGGGCCCATCCATATCTAAAAAATCAACCCACTCCTTCAAATGACCAATCGCAGCCGACCCAATAGTGGATTCATTCATACTTCCTAACATAATCTTTAATCCTAGCGCACGCGCTTGTTTTATCATACGTCGAGCTGGGGTGATGCCCCCACATTTCGTGAGCTTAATATTGATGCCATCAAAACAAGAAGCACAGGCCGCTACATCTTTTTCAAAAACGCATGATTCGTCTGCAAAAAGAGGCAAGCATGAAATCGATTTCAACCGCTCCATCTCCTCCCAATTTTCTTTAGCCAAGGGTTGTTCAACCAGCTCAACACCCAGTGCTGACAGCTTGGGAATTAGTTGAACAGCGGTTTCAAAATCCCAACCTGCGTTCGCATCAACTCTAAATGGCACCGTCGTATGCGCTCGAAGTTTTTCCAGCATGCTGATATCTTCAGGAGATCCGACTTTTATTTTATAAACAGGCCAAGGTCTTTCCTGCATTTTAAGAAGCATCCGCTCAGGCGTATCCATTCCAATGGTAAAATCAGTAAGAGGTCCTGTATTTCCAGTACCTCCCCATGCTTGATAGAGGGGTATTCCTTTTCTTTTTGCATATAAATCCCAACCTGCCATGTCGAGTGCACATATCAAAAAGGAATTTCCTGGAATTAAATGGTGTAAAAAATGCCAAAATCGTTCTGGATCAGTGAATGCGAACCGTTCAATAGCAGCCCGATTTTTTTCCAACGTTTCGACTAAATTTTCCAGGGTTACTTGGTAATATGAAATAGCCGGTGCTTCTCCGTAACCACGCCAATTTCCAATTTCAAGCTCAACAACCAATGTAGGCTGATGCGTTTTAGTACCCTTTGAAATGGTAAAGGGATGACGAAATTGTAACTCATGAGCCCAATAACGAACCTGCATATACAACTTTACGCGAAGATAGCTACTGGACTCTACCGGCGTCTGTGATTGCCTGACGTACTAATGCAGTAAATTCTCGATTACTTATTAAATCCTCCAGATTCATGTGAAGCCGGTACTGCCAATAGTGCTTAGGATTGGCCGGGTCATTAATGCGCTCCTCACGAG
>JBMSPY010000378.1:0-2303 GCA_049423005.1 Cyclobacteriaceae bacterium | reverse complement strand
GAGATTACCGGATTACTCACCCAGCTCGGACTTATGCTTCTCGTAGGCCGAATCTTTTCGGAGATTGCACGCAAACTCAGGCAGCCCAGTGTAGTAGGTGAAATCATTGCCGGCATCATTTTGGGCCCAACTTTATTAGGTATGGTTGCGCCTGAGGTTTTTGCCAATCTTTTTCCTGCAGGAAGGTCAAGTATTGTGCTGGATGGATTTGTACAGGTAGCTGTTGTACTACTGCTTTTTATCGCAGGACTGGAGGTAGATCTTCATATTGTTTTAAGACAAGGCAAGCAGGCCGTTTACACATCATTGCTTGGTTTGATTATACCGTTTATTTCAGGCTTCTACGTTCCTCAGCTTATTCCGGAATTCTTTTCTGCTTCAGATCCAAACATAAGGCTTGCGCAATCCTTATTCATGGGAACTTCCATGGCCATCACCGCATTACCGGTTATTGCACGATTGTTGATGGACCTGAATTTATTCAAATCTAAAATGGGTATGCTGATCATCAGCTCTGCAATGATCACCGACCTCATCGCCTGGTTGGTACTTTCCGTTGTGCTGGGGATGGTGGGCAGACAAAGTGATCTCAGTTGGTTCCATACGGGAATAGTAACCGTAATTTTTACGTTACTCATTCTTACGCTCGGGCGCGGACTGATCAATCGCTCGCTTCCATGGATCAACCGAAATCTGGCCTGGCCAGGAGGAGTGTTGGCTTTATCACTTGGATTTTGTTTCCTCGCCGCTGCCTTCACAGAATACATCGGCATTCACGCCATATTCGGCTCATTCCTGATGGGTGTAATTCTAGGAGATTCCGAACATTTTTCAGAACGCGCTAAAGAAATCGTTCATCAGTTCATAAATAATGTCTTTGCACCCTTGTTCTTCGTCTCGATCGGACTCAAGGTTAATTTTTTGGTGAATTTTGATTTCACCGCAACGCTTGTAATTCTGGTGATCGCCTTTGCAGGAAAAGTTTTTGGCGCAGGTGCTGGCGCACGACTTGGTGGTTTCACCTGGCGCGAAAGTATTGCAGCCGGATTTGGAATGAATGCTCGCGGCGCCATTGAAATCATCATGGGCTTGGTGGCCCTGGAATACAAACTCATCAACGAAACCATATTCGTTTCTCTGGTCATCATGGCTTTGGTGACCAGCATGGCCAGCGGCCCGATCATGAAGTACATTTTGGTTCCAGGTTCAGGTAAGACCGAGTCTCAGACAGTGTCTGAGTAGCCCATACCAAGGTCCGGCCCGGGAAATGTTATCTTTGGGAAAATTTCCCAATGAAAATCGCTGAAATACACACAAAAAAAGGGGTTATGAAGATCCAATTCTTCGAAGAAGATGCCCCCGGTACCGTTGCTAATTTTATTGATCTGGCCAGTCATGGATTTTACGATGGCCTGACCTTTCACCGTGTCATTCCGGATTTCGTCATCCAGGGCGGTTGCCCCAATGGCAATGGTACTGGTGGTCCTGGCTACAACATCAAATGCGAACTAACCGGCAATAATCAATATCACGACCGCGGGGTAATTTCCATGGCGCACGCCGGCCGCAACACTGGAGGTTCACAATTTTTTATTTGTCATTCCAGAAAGAACACAGCACATCTTGACCGAAACCACACCGTTTTCGGAAAAGTCTTTGAAGGTCTGGAGATCATTGACCAAATCCGTCCTGGCGACGTCATGGAAAAAGTTTTGATTGTAGACACTGAAGGTTAATCGGAAACTATGTCTCAAGGTAAGTCTGTCAATATTTCAGCGATTCTCGTTGCCAATCAGCTTGACATCAAAGGCATCCGGGCATTTCTGGATCTGAAGCCGGCGGTCGAAACGCCTACCGAGCTGATGATCGTTCTTGGCGGCGACCGCTATCAGTTTTTTTTTAATTACGGTGTTATCGTTTTCTCCGGACATACCGAAGAAGAAATAAAAATTGCCATAAAGACTTTTTCACCTTACTTAAAAAATCCAATCACCAATTGGATCCGCGATGACCACAAGTTGGAAATCGATAACGACTCAGTACTAGATTTTGAATTCGACCGGATTGTAGTAGACCACCTTGATCAAAAAGTATTTCGGATTACGATGTTGAGTCTGGCACAGTCCGTAGCGCTCGATCACTACAACCACATCACCGAAGGACTGCTCGATGAGGTAAAAGGTTTCACTAAGGAATTGGAGTCAAAAGGGAAACTAAGCATGAGCCGGTCCAGTATGATGAAATTTATCGGCAGGGCTTTAGGAACTAAATATGTAATTGCCGAAAATGTTTACATATTCGAC
>JBMSPY010000377.1:0-2350 GCA_049423005.1 Cyclobacteriaceae bacterium | reverse complement strand
AAACGTTGATCACATCAGCACCGGCACTATCCGCCCGCTCAGCTGCGAGTAACCAATTGTATTCTTCAATCCGGTATTCGGACGGGACAAATTCCGTTACATACAACATGAACTCAGCCTTGGGTGCCGAACCACTGAAATTATTTCCCTCTCCGCCTATTACCGTAAGCACATCTGTGCCGTGTTCATCGTAGCCAAACACATCCTTTCGGCCAAAAGCAAAATTGTAACTGTCTTTAATTCGTGTCCCTAATGAAAGTACAAACGCATCAGAGACGTTGATTCCCGGAAACCCACTATCGGTAACTGCAACGGTGATTCCCTCTCCCTTAAGTCCGTCGGCATGCATATCGTCAAGTCCCAGCATGGATAACTGTGTTTGTATTTGCTGAACCTGTTCCGCCGTCATGGTTCGCTTTTCTGACCACTGCTCTTGTTGTTCAGCTACTGTCGGCACTGGACCGGGTCCTAGGTATTCTGTCTTAAGTACGGATGGCAATTGCGAGATAGCCGTAAGTTGGGTTGGATCCGATTCAATGATCACACAATTGAACCAACGCGATTTAAACAACAACTTACTTGAAAGAGATTTTACAGATTGGACATAGGACGGATTGACTGGTAAATCTGTTTCGGTTACGCTTGCTTTACGAGCTACACGACGATTAATGGAGGCTGTAGATAGAAATTGGGTAGGCTGATTGATTGAAAATGGAGTGCCATTTTTGTCTTTGAAGTAAACGGCGTACCGATTCACCTGGGCATAGGAAAGGTGGACCATCAGCACCAGGGCTGAACTCAAAAAAATCATTCCAGATCGATGGGCGTTCATCCTCGCTAAACTAAATTTTTCTCACCAATTTTGCGCATTATTTTCACCCACCTCAACCCCTTTGATCTATGACCACGCCTGTCTATGCTACCCGGATTACGTCACTAAGCGACGCCCGCTACTTTTCAGGTATGGGCGTGCAATGGTTGGGAATTCAGACAGATCCTACTGCACCCGGTTATATGACAGCTGAACAATTCCGACAAATTGCCGGTTGGGTTAATGGTCCACAATTTATTCTTGAAGTCTTCACCCTTGGGGACCGATTCGATCCAATTGCCTTAAGTCAGGAATACGGCGTAGATCAGTTTTGTATTACCCCTTCCCAAATCAATAAAGTTTCCTCCGGAAAGTTTGGACTTCATTTGGATCATCCGGAAGACGTAAAGCATGTTACCGACATTCTGTTTGTCATTCTCCCATCTCCAGCCGAATTAAATAGCACAACCACACCAGGAGTAACCCGACTGATACCGGGACCTTCATCTGTTCAGGAAGCTGTTGAAATTCTCGGTGAACATCCTGATGTGGGTTTTGTAGTCAAGGGATCACCCGAAGAAGCCGTGGGTATAAAAGAATACGAATCGATGGATCTTCTGGAATTTTTGGACGAGGAAGACTAACGGTCAGCTCACTTTAAATTTGAAACGCAGGTATTTAATCTTTTCTCCTTTAGCAGAAAACATTTCTTCATAGCGGGTCTTGATATCCCAGCACTCCGGTCTCAGTTCATCTGAATACAGATCGTGTGTGAATTTCAAATCCTCTACATCGTTTCTAAGCGCAAGTTCTTCCAGGGTGTAATTAAACAATCCCGTATTGTCGGTCTTAAACTTCAAAAAACCACCAGGTTTGATGAGGTGACGATAAATCTCCATGAATCGGGGACTGGTGAGCCTTCGCTTGATGTCTCGCTTTCGTGGACGTGGATCCGGGAACGTGATCCACAGTTCATCGATTTCTCCGGGCGCAAAAAACTGCATCAGTCCCAAAGCCTCTGCGCGTAAAAAAGCGACGTTCTTGAGATTTCGTTCAACCGCCCATGTACTGCCTTTCCAGATTCGGTCGCCCTTAACATCCACGCCAATGTGATTGCGCTCCGGAAAACGTTCAGCGAGTCCGATGGTGTACTCACCACGACCACAGGCTAGCTCCACCGTGATTGGATTTTGATTGCCAAAATAAGTGCTGTGCCAATGGCCTTTGATCTTCATGTACAGGTCCTTTCCTTGTTCAAGGACATTGTCCCGTTCAGCTATAATCCGAAACCGTTCTAATTTGCTTTTCATGGTATCACATTTACAACCCTTCCACTTCGGCTACCACGTAGGTGCTTCCACCTACCAGAATCAAATCATCGGCTGAGGCCGATTTTCGAGCTGCCACTAGCGCCGTTTGAACATCGGCATAAGCCTCACCTTTCAAACCTAAAGAGGCCGCTTCTGTCGATTATCTCTCTGCTGGCATAGCCCGGGGAATTCGTGCGGCACAAAAATAGTATTTAGCAGTGCTTGGCAA
>JBMSPY010000376.1:0-2354 GCA_049423005.1 Cyclobacteriaceae bacterium | reverse complement strand
TTTAACAGAGAGAATATCAGATTGGAATTGCATGAGGTAGTTGTTCAGACAAGCCCCGCCATCAACCTTGAGACTGGCAATGCGGATCCCTGAATCTGCTTCCATCGCCTGAAGAATATCTTTCGTTTGGTAGGCCAATGACTCAAGCGTGGCCCGAACCAAATGATCCTTACCGGTATCGCGGGTAAGTCCAAAGATGGCTCCGCGTGCATACATATCCCAGTATGGCGCACCCAATCCCGCAAAAGCAGGAACCATATACACATCACTCTCCCCTTTCACTTTGTTGGCAAAATATTCAGAGTCGGATGAACTGTCAATGATGCGCAAACCATCCCGCAACCATTGGATAGCCGCTCCAGCAATAAACACACTTCCTTCCAGCGCATATTCCACTTTACCATCGATTCCCCAGGCAATAGTCGTAACCAATCCGTTTACCGAATGTTTCAGTTGGGTACCGGTATTCATCAACATGAAGCAACCGGTTCCATACGTGTTTTTGGCATCACCAGGTTGGAAGCAAGCCTGACCGAAAAGAGCAGCCTGTTGATCACCCGCCACACCGGAAATGGGTATATGAGCCTTACCAACCTGGGCCATTCCAAAACGACCTGCGCTAGGCTTGACCTCCGGAAGAACCGAGGATGGAATATCCAGGGCATTGAGCATGGTTTCATCCCACGATAATTTTTCAATATCAAACAGCATCGTCCTGGACGCATTGGAATAATCCGTCACATGTTCCTTACCGCCGGTGAGATTCCAGATCAGCCACGTATCAATCGTTCCAAAGGCTAACTCTCCTTTTTTGGCTTTATCCATTGCTCCCGGAACGTTTTTCAGAATCCAGGAAATTTTTGTTCCGCTGAAATAGGCGTCGATTACCAATCCCGTGTGTTCACGGACATGCTTCTCCAATCCTTTCGCTTTTAGCTCCTCACAGATAGCAGCCGTTCTGCGGTCTTGCCAAACAATGGCTGGATACACCGGCTCTCCGGTCTTCCGGTCCCACAATACGGTTGTCTCCCGTTGGTTGGTGATACCAATGGCAGAAATTTGCTCTGGTGTGAGCTTAGCTTGGGTAATGGCTTTATGCATTACAGAAAGTTGCGTCGAAAGTATTTCTTTCGGATCGTGTTCAACCCAACCGGAGGCAGGATAGTATTGCCGGAATTCTTGTTGAGCAACCGCAACGATGGAGCCTTGCTCATTAAAGACAATGGCACGCGAACTGGTTGTTCCCTGATCGAGGGCAAGTATGAATTTTGACATGGTGATAATTAACCCATTAATTTAATCAATAATTTATCCAGGCCTGCTAACGTTAAATGTTGAAGTGGTGATCTTTAGGTGAGCTCCTTGCGAAGCAAGGCCCGAAACTCATTCAACATCATCGCAGTTGCGCCCCAAACCATTTCACCATGAAGGGTAAAATGAGGCGCCTGAATACGGTGTCCCCGTACTGTAATTTCCGATTGCCGGATAGCCTCATCGGCAACCAGCTCACGAACGCTGGCCCTGAAAACTGAAGCCACCTCTCTGGAGTCGGGATGAAAGATGGGTTCAGCAGAACCTTTCCACACGCCAACAATCGGATCAACGAGGTAGTGACTTGGAATAACATGAAAGGAACTGAGTTGACCAATCACTTCAACCTCCGTTTTATCAATTCCAATTTCTTCTTCTGCCTCCCGAAGTGCCGTTTCAACAGCAACCTCACCTGCTTCTGTTCTTCCTCCCGGGAAACTGATCTGACCACTGTGCACACCGCCAGTTTCAGTCCGTTTGATTAATGGAAACCATAGATCATCAGGATTGCCGCAAAGCAAAAGCAGCACAGCTCCAGGCTTTGGTGGCGTGTCAAACGTAAAGCGAAGACGCTGTTCGTAAATGGGGACAGCTCTCAAGGGATCATGCGCACGTTCACCGGGAAGATCGGAAGCCAAGCGGTTTCTAAGCCAGTCCTTCCAACCCGGTTCGTGCTCATGAAAAGGAATCATGGACAACGATTGGATTTAACCAGCGCTCTGGCCTGGCTTTTGATTAACCATTGACAACCTTCGGCTCTTTTACCCGCAGCCACTAGTGTCAATCCTAAATATTCTGCTGTCTTATCGACAGAGGAATCCATGGACAATACCTGACGGAATAAGCGCTCAGCAGATTCGAATTCGTTGAGCTTATAATAGATCAATCCTTTGTTCCGGTAAACCCAAGGATTATCCGGTTCTCGCACCATACTGTCGTTGATATCTGTTTCACCGTCGACCAGATTTCCTAAAAGTATTTTGATGTATCCGCGGTTATTGATGAAATGGGCATGACCTGGTTCAAAAAAAAGCGCTTGCTCT
>JBMSPY010000375.1:0-2363 GCA_049423005.1 Cyclobacteriaceae bacterium | reverse complement strand
TCAGGTTTCTTTCGGTGGCGACGATGGATTCGAATGGTTTGGTGGAACAGTTGATGGAAAATACCTTGTATCCTTCTCCACTTGGGACGATGATTTTGATACCGATTTTGGTTGGGGTGGAAACGTTCAATACGGACTAGTAGTGCGCAATCCGTTCTATGCTGACCAGTCTGGTTCGAATGCGTTCGAAAGCGACAACCAGGGTAACGGAAACACCATTGCAGGAATTTGTGATGGTACTACGCAGGCCGGATGTACTCGTGGCGTTTTCTCAAACATTACCGTCCTTGGTCCACGTGATGTGCAGAGCCGTTCCATATCAGCGAACTATCAAAACGCTATTCATATTCGTCGCCGCACAGCCATATCCATATTCAATTCCTTCTTTGCGGGTTACCGGATAGGTGTACGCTTGGACGATCAGGGTACATTAGATAACCTCACCAATGGTGCCGGTAAACATGCTTACAACATTATGACTGTACCAGGTACAACCGTTACGGGTGCTACCACTACCGTTGCTGATGCAGCGTTCGCTACAGGATTAACTATTGCCGGAGGAACCGGAGCAGGTGATGCCTCAGCCATCAATACGTACTGGACTTCTAACAATAACACTGTAGTCAATAATATTTCCTCATCTAGCAATACGACCTTCTTTGCAGATGCCGGAATTGCCAACGGATTGTTCTGGGCTGGTCAGTCGGCTACAACCTATCCTTCTAATCCGAATTTCGTTTTGGTTTCCGGAGTGGCAGGTGCCAACAACCTGAATACCGGCGCCAATTTCACTGACGCAAAACTTGGAAGCTTCTTTGATAAGACCGGTACCTTCCGTGGAGCTTTTGGTTCAAGCGACTGGACTGACGGTTGGGCTGAGTTTCAACCAATCAATAAGGCATATTGATTTAGTGAGCTAACAAATCCTTAACATGAAAGACCTGTCCCTTTGGGGCAGGTCTTTCTATTTTTGTGCCATGAAAGTATTCAAGCTGTTTCCACTGTTGTTTATGATTGTCCTTTCAGGATGCGGCAGGTCTACTTATAAACCTGCGGATAATCTTTCGGATCGAGCACAAGAAGACTTCAAATGGAAGATTATTCGCTATGCCGGTCGGGCGCCTGAAGGTCTGACCGTTGCTGAGCGTTTTTATCCGCAATACGATACGCACTACCGGGAGCAACAAAAGCTTCATGCTCTGGATGCTTATTACGAGAAAAAAGGCACTGTTTACTTTTTACTTTCCCGAAAGGCGCCTAGTCTATTTGAAAAGCGCGTAGCCATTGGAGGAATTGTTCGGTTTGATTCAGACGATAACATTCAGCATTACGAGGAAGTTTTTCGCACCTGGAAAATGACTCCGGATACGCTAAGCGTACGTGCGTTGTTGCTTTTTGATAAAATGGTGAATGGCGAAAGCCTGGAACCTTACTACACAAAAAATTCTAAGGGTATAGAATACATTGAGTTCCCGGATGATCGGACTTACTTTGATGCTGAGCAGCGGGTCTGGAAAGTGCGTTAAGCCTAAATTCCTTCAAAGAGGCTAAACGTTTCCAAATATTCAGGTACAAAAGTCTGCCAGCCAAAAGTTGTTTTTATGGTTTCGGAAAAAGCCTTTGAGGCCTCAGGTTCACCATGTGTTACAAAAACCTTTTTGGGCTTATTCTGTATAGCGCGTAACCAGGTGATCAGCTCTGGTTGATCGGCATGTGCTGACAAGCCGTTAACTACCTTTATGCGTGCGCGCACCGTTACGAATTGTCCGAAAACCTTGATTGATTCTTTTCCTTCGATCAAATCGCGTCCGCGGGTTCCCGCAGCCTGATAGCCGGCAAACAAAAAGGTGGTAGAGGGATCCGGTAAGCGGTGAAATAAGTGATGTAATATTCGGCCTCCTGTCGCCATGCCAGAAGCTGATATGATGATGCACGGACGACGAATGTCGTTCAGTGCTCTGGAGCTTTCAGAAGAATTGCAATAATGGATGTTTGAGGCATCAAACAAACTGATCCGGTCATCCTGATCATGAATCACTTCAATTGTATGGTTGTCCGGGTGCTGCTCATATAAATTGGTTACGCTGATGGCCATCGGCGAGTCGATGTAAATCGAGAGGGGAGGAATCTTTTTCTGATCGATTAATTTTTGAATGTAAAAAATCAGCGATTGGGTTCTGCCAACGGCAAAAGCTGGGATTACGATTGGTCCACTAAGCTTAAAGGAATCGTTGATAATTTTTGCCAGGTCATCCTCGACGTTTTGAGAGGGATTACGGCGATCGCCGTATGTAGATTCTACCACCAGAATATCGGCCTGTTTTACCGATTCGGGTGCATGCATAATCGGGTCGTCGTAACGC
>JBMSPY010000374.1:0-2373 GCA_049423005.1 Cyclobacteriaceae bacterium | reverse complement strand
ACCGGCATCTCTATTGTCTAGGGCATAACTTCCATTGATGTCGCGGTATTGCGCATAGACTTCTGTTCCGCGCGGTTTATCCTTGGCTACAAAAAGATGAAAAGGCTTGGAGGATTTATCCAAATAGCCGGTATTAAAACCTGGAAAATTCACAGAACTAATATCAAAAAAGCGAAATTCATTTCCTCCTCTGAACCCAGTCTTTCGGTCCAGTAACACATACTCCAGTTGTTTTCGGTAACCATCGGTTCGTGTCGGTATGAGACCTGTCAGGGCATTGTCCCAACGATTGTTTTGGCGCACGACTACATTGATGGCCCGTACCGGATCCGGAGCATCTAGCGAAGCATAGCTTACTGTGAAATTGATGTGCTGTAAGTCGCGATCCAACGCCATTTGTCCCGGGCGAATCAGGGGCGCGGCTGTGGCCATTGAACCATAAACCATGAAGCGTCGCGTAAAGACCTTTTCCGACTCATCACCATTTCGGTAAACCATTAAAACGTAATTACCCGGCACTTTAACCGGCGGCATATCGAATCGATAATGAACATACGGCAAATGTGTATTCGACGAGTAGGCAAAATCATTGATATTGAATTCATTGTACACCGGAAGGAATTCCAGGTCGCGCAGACCGGAAGGCTCCCAATCGTGGTTGCAATGAATCACTTTGGCATAATAGTTTTCTGTGCTTTCGCGGAGATCATCGAACTCCAGAATCAGGTTTTGTTTTTCTAATGGTACAGCAGGTGAGACCACTGACACACCACCAAGATCACGGTCGGGATAGACCTGGATCGTCCGGATGAGGGGATCAAAAATCTGCATTCCGGGAATAGGTCCCGAAACTAGTTGTAACATTAGGGTAAGCAGCAACATCTTCTAGAGCGAAGATAACCTTTCCACCAAACCTTCCCATTCCTTGTTCAGTACCTCTAAACGGGAGGTGACTTCTGAATAGGCTGTATTCAAGGATAGGAATTGCTCATGATTGGCGTAGACTTCTGGTTTGGCAAGATCCTCCTCGATTGCTGATTTTTTGGATTCTAACTGACCGATTTCTTCTTCAATCTTTTGAATCTTTTTCTCCAGATCCTTTTTGATTTTCTCGCTTCCTGATGATTTAGGAGTTTCTGGCTTTTTAGGAGCGGGTTCGGTCTTCGGCTTTGCCGACTCTATTGGTGGCTGCGCTTCGGCCTTGGACTCTTTCCAATAAATGTATTCGTCGTACGTTCCGGGATAAACTCTAATTTGTCCGTCTTCAATCCACCAAATCTTGTTGGCTACCTGCCGAATGAAATGACGATTGTGGGAAACAATTACAAATGAGCCCTGATATTGCTGAAGAGCCTGGACCAAAATATTTTCCGAAATAAAATCGAGGTGGTTGGTCGGTTCATCGAGTAGCAAAAAGTTGGCCTCGGAAATCAATGTTTTCGCTAAGGCCACGCGTGACTTTTCTCCTCCTGAAAGGACTTTAATTTTTTTAAAGACATCGTCATCAGAAAACAGGAAACACCCTAGCAGATTTCGAAGCTCAAGTTCTGTTTTTCCTGAACCCGCTTGCTTCAATTCTTCAAGGATTTCGTTTTCAACGTGCAGGGCCTCCAACTGATGCTGGGCATAAAAACCGGTAATGACGTTGTAGCCTTCCTTGCGTTCTCCTTCTACAGGCTCTGTGCCGTATAAGATCCGGAGCATGGTGGATTTACCTTTTCCGTTGGCGCCAATCAGTGCAATTTTATCGCCGCGTTCAATATGGGCTGTTGTGTGGGTCAAAATTCGAAGGTCACCGTAGGATTTTGAGATATCCTTCAACTCCATAATATGGCGACCACTTTGCTGCTTCATGGTGAAGCGAAAGTTTACCACTGCCGTATCATCCACTACCTCTTCGATTTTATCCATCCGCTCGATCATCTTGATACGCGACTGGACCTGACGGGCCTTGGTTGCCTTTGCCCGGAAGCGATCAATAAACCGTTCCGCCTGACGAATTTTCTGCTGTTGGTTTTCAAAGGCGTTTTGCTGAATCTCCTCGCGAAGCTCCTTTTCATCGAGATAATGATCATAGTTGCCTTCGTAGGTGACGAGCTGCTGATTGGTGACCTCAATGGTCCGGTTGGTTACATTATTCAAGAAGGTCCGGTCGTGGGAAACTACGATAACGGCACCTTCATAAGTGCGCAAATACTCCTCAATCCATTCAATGGAAGGTAGGTCAAGGTGGTTGGTAGGTTCGTCGAGCATTAACAACGAAGGCTTCTCGAGCAGAAGCTTGGCCAGCATGACCCTCATGCGCCAGCCTCCGGAAAATGTTTTGAGTGGTCGTTGTAGATCATTGGTTGAAAATCCAATTCCTTCCAGCAC
>JBMSPY010000373.1:0-2374 GCA_049423005.1 Cyclobacteriaceae bacterium | reverse complement strand
CATCCACGATACCGCTGGTAATAAGCTTACGACAGCTAAGGTTTTTTGGCAGATCAAGGAGTGGAAAAAGGTTAAAACAAAAGTCTGATCGGTGGCTCTTCCAAAAATCATTGTCCTTACCGGAGCTGGTATCAGTGCTGAAAGCGGATTAAAAACTTTTCGCGATAGCGATGGACTTTGGGAAAATCACCGCATTGAAGATGTGGCTACGCCGGAGGCCTTCCATCGAAATCCTGCCCTTGTTTTAAATTTTTATAACGAACGCCGAAAAGCCGCACGTCAGGCTCAGCCCAATCGTGGCCACCTCGTGTTGGCTGAGATGCAGGAACAGTACGATGTTACAGTGATCACACAAAATGTTGATGATTTGCATGAGCGTGCAGGCTCCAACCATGTCGTGCACCTACATGGTACCCTGTTTCGGTCCCGTAGTACCTCTGATTCAAAGCTAACGTATCCTATTGAGGGTGACGAACTAAACATTGGTGATTGTTGCGAAAAGGGTTCTCAACTTCGTCCCGATATAGTTTGGTTTGGGGAAGCTGTGCCTATGATGGGAGTAGCTTGTCACTACGCCCGACTTGCCGATATTTTTATGGTTGTTGGCACCTCGCTTCAGGTTTATCCTGCGGCCAGTCTCATCCATGATGTTCCGTATTCAACACCCATGTTTGTGGTTGATCCCGCTGCCCCGGAGCTTAGCTCAGGTCACTCCATAACTTATTTTCGAGAAGCAGCTGGAACAGGTATGGACAAAGTTTGGAACACAATCAGGAAATTGGATCTTTGACGTTGTGGAACGGCCTTCAGACAATCAATACGACTACATCGTGATCGGATCCGGTTTCGGAGGATCGGTTTCAGCTATGCGTTTGTCGGAAAAGGGCTATAAAGTTTTAGTGGTTGAAAAAGGCAAGCGATGGAAATCCTCCGACTTCCCGGAAACCAACTGGAACCTGCGCAAGTACATCTGGTGGCCTGCGGCTCGATTATTCGGTATTTTAAAATTGAATTTTTTCAGGGAAGTATTTGTGCTTTCCGGAGTAGGAGTGGGGGGTGGCTCTTTGGTGTACGCCAATACGCACATGATGCCCAAAGAATCGTTCTATACCCATCCTGGCTGGGCTTCATTGAATGACTGGAGAAAAGTATTGATTCCATTTTTTGAGCGCGCACGATTTATGCTCGGAAGCACCAGGTATGAACGTGAAAATCCAGAAGATAAAGTTCTGAAGTCTGTGGCCGCAGATATGGGGCGTGCCCACACCTACGGTAGAGTTGATTATGTGGGTGTTTATCTAGGAGATACGCGTGAGGAAAAAGATCCGTACTTCAATGGTCTTGGTCCTAAACGTAAAGGGTGTATTGAATGTGCAGGTTGTATGGTTGGTTGTCGCCATAACGCGAAAAACACACTAGATAAGAATTATCTCTGGCTGGCCGAAAAGGAATTTGGTGCAGAAATCGTTGCAGAAACGGAGGCCACTCGCATTGAATACGATGATGTAAAAAAGCAGTATAGCATTACCCTTCGCTCCGGTTTAGGTTTGTTTAAAAAAACTACAACCGTTCAATCCAGTGGTCTGGTTGTTTCCGGTGGTGTACTCGGAACGCTTAATCTCTTACTCCGACAGAAGTATGTGACGAAAACACTTCCGCGCTTGTCGGATCGTCTGGGTGAAAATCTGCTCACCAATAGTGAAATGCTAAGTGGCGTGGTGTCGGCCGATCGTCGGTTGAACTACGGATTAGCGATCAGCTCGATTTTTGATCCGGATGAAGACACGCACATCGAGCTGTGTAAATTTCCAGATGGCTCCGGATCCATGTACAAACTGGCCATGCAGGCTGCCGGTCCGGGATCCCCTCCCATTCGGACCATCAAAATGATCGGAAATGCTTTTCGGCGACCTCGTGATTTTTTCCGGTCCTTTTTTGCTGTAAACCCAGCGCCAAACGCTGTGATCCTGCTCATTATGCAAACGCTGCACAATGCGATGAAAATGCGGTTGAAACGGGGCTTGTTTGGTTGGAAACTCGCGATCAACAACCGAGGCAATCAGAAAGTGCCGAGTTACATTCAGACTGGTCAGGATGTCTTGTACCGCTATGCCCAAAAAGTAAATGGTGTTCCAATGAACGCAGCCACTGAAATCTTTTTTGGACTGTCGTCAACGGCCCACATTCTGGGTGGTTGTCCTCCGGGTGCCCATGCATCGGAAAGTGTTGTCGATGCTTCGTTTAAAGCACATGGCTACGATAACTTCTATATTTTGGATGGTTCGATAGTGCCGTGTAATCTTGGTGTGAACCCATCGCTCACCATTACAGCGTTAAGTGAATATGCAATGGCTCAGGTACCTGTGAAACCAGG
>JBMSPY010000372.1:0-2382 GCA_049423005.1 Cyclobacteriaceae bacterium | reverse complement strand
CGGTGGCGGAAAAGGCATGCGAATCGTACACCAGGCTCTTGATTTTGAAGCACAACTCGAACGAGCCAAAAGCGAGGCGTTAGCCTCCTTCGGCGACGACGCAGTTTTTATTGAAAAATACGTCACTTCTCCACGGCATATTGAATTTCAGATCCTAGGTGATCAGCATGGAAATATTGTTCACCTTTTTGAACGGGAGTGTTCCATCCAACGACGTCATCAAAAGGTCATAGAAGAGGCACCCTCTTCTGTGCTAACACCTGAACTTCGTGAACGCATGGGCAGTGCTGCAGTAAACGTGGCACGGTCCTGTGGTTATTATAATGCAGGAACTGTTGAATTCATTCTGGATGATGCACTGAATTTTTACTTCCTGGAAATGACTACCCGATTGCAGGTAGAGCATCCGGTAACTGAAATGATTACCGGCCTTGATTTGGTTCGACTTCAGGTTAGAATTGCAGAAGGAGAAAAGCTCCCCTTCACACAGTCTGAATTAACCTTCAGTGGACATGCCATCGAAGCCAGGATTTATGCAGAGGATCCTCAAAGGCAATTTATGCCAGATCCAGGTCTGCTGAGAAGTTATGAAGTACCATCGGGAAATGGTGTTCGGGTAGATAACGGTTATGAAGCTGGTTCCGAAGTTCCAGTGTATTACGATCCAATGCTTGCCAAGTTGATATGTTATGCTGAAAACCGAGACCAAGCCATAGCTAAAATGATTCGGGCACTTGGCGACTACACCATTTCAGGCGTCAGCACTACCCTGGCCTTTTGTCGATTTGCTGTTGATCACCCCGCCTTCCGGTCAGGGGACTTTGACACCCATTTCGTGGCCAACCATTTCACTCCGGAATCTCTTGGACAACGGAGCATTCCGGAAGAAATTGAGCGAATGGCCGTTGCCTTGGCTTACACCCATTCCCAACAAACATCCACCGCATCCTCGGTAACAAAAGTTGACCAACCATCCCCTTGGTTCAAAAACAGGAAGCATGGCAGAGATTAAACCTTTCCGTGCCTGGAGGTACAATTCAGAAGCTGGGAAAGAAATCCACAAGGTGATTTCTCCTTTGTTTGATGTCGTTACCCCGGATCGTTTAAACCAACTCTATCAAAATCCCATTAACAGCATACATCTTTCCGTCCCAAATGGCGGAGCAAGCGTAGCCGGAAAAACGCTTCAGGATTGGAAAAGTAACGGGACGCTGGTAATAGATGAATTGCCCGGAATTTATGTTTACTATCAATATTATACCGACCCCTACGATGGAACAGAAAAAGTCCGAAAAGGATTTGCCTGCAACATCCGCGTTCATGAATGGTCTGAAGGAATAATTCTTCATCACGAAAACACAATACCGGGATCTGTTTCAGATCGACTTGAAGTTCTTTCCGAAACTGGTTTTCACGCCAGCGCCACGCATGGCTTGTATTCGGACCCAACAAAGAGTTTAGAGCCCTATATGGATGAGGCCATACAAGCACCGCTTTACGACAGTACCATCGACGGTATCCGTGAACGGATTGCAGTTATTCACGATCATTCGGTCATCAAGTTATTTGTTGAACGAATGTCCGATAAAGCAGTAATTCTCGCCGATGGTCATCACCGTTTTGAAGCCTCCATCCAACACGCACGCTCTCGTCGTGCACAAGGCGATCAAACGCCGGAGTATCATCTGATGTTCCTGAGTAATGTGCAAAGCGGAAGTACAACCATTCTGCCGACGCATAGGTTTCTTACTGATTTAGCTGGATTTGATGCTCTAAGACTAAAGGAAAAACTTCAGGAGGAATTTTATCTATCCTCCGTTTCCTCCATACAGGAAGGCGAATGGTTAATCACCAAGACGCCTAAAAGCTTTGTAGCTGTTTTTCCAGACGGACTCTATTTGCTTACACTAAAGCCGGGACTTGAAAAGTCTAATCCATGGCCGTTTCCTGAAAAAATTCTCGAATTAGACCTTACCATTCTTCATTATTTTATAATTGAAAAGATGATGGGGATACCAGGACATGAGCAACGGAAATCCGGGAAGATCGGGTTTGAGCGTAATGCTGAGCTCTTACAACAACGGATCAAGGCTGGAGAAGCTCAAGTTGGTTTCCTAACACGTCCGATAACCGTTGAGCAGGTGATGCAGGTCTGCGAAAGTGGCTTTACATTACCACAAAAATCGACATGGTTTTACCCTAAACTAAATAGCGGTTATTTCTTCAGTTCTATATTACCGGGTGAAAACCGACTACCTGATTACGTTCAGTTTTAATGCACACAGATCAATCGCAGCAGTTCATACTGGCCTCCGGTTCTCCAAGGCGCTCTTTTTTATTGAAAGCATCTCCGGTTTTTTTATCTATAACATTACCGTTAAC
>JBMSPY010000371.1:0-2394 GCA_049423005.1 Cyclobacteriaceae bacterium | reverse complement strand
CCAAGAGGAGTCTGAGGGAGTTTGAGTCCATGGGTCAGGAATGAAGTACGCAGGCTGACGAAGTCTATTTTCTGCATTCATGGCAGAAATAGCTCCGACTTTGTATCCAGCCTTTTCAATTTTTTCAAAAATCTGAGGAACATCGGAACCCACCATATCACCAAGTCGATAGATCTGGTGCTCCGAATACGTTTTGGTTGTATGAACCGAGGGCCACTGAATCCAAGGCTCAAGCTCGTCATAGTTTTGTTCAGCTGCAGTACGAACTTGTGGACCTTCAAGCAATCGTTTGAAGGCAGGGAAACGACCTGGAAAGTAGGAGAGATATTTTTCGACGATGTCGAAATTGATCTCATTAAGTTCGAGTAAAATTAGACGCTTAGTGGGATCGCTCATAGATTACTGTTTTCACAGACACCAGATTTTTCACAAGACTTGTTACAGCCCTGAATCGTCGTTCTACCTGGCATTTTACCTTTTTTAAAAATAAGGCAAATTTAGCCTTTATGCGATACTAGACCAATTTCTTTGAGTACAATTGATAATATTTTGGAATACTATTTACCCAATCCGTGGTAATACCCTAACCTTAAGAAAGACCACATATAGATTATTTCGAATTAATAAGTGCGAACTGAATAGACCTGATAAAGCTTTAGGGTTTCCTTTACAACTGAATCCAGTGAATACAAAGAAATAGCCCTATCGCGACCTTTTCTTCCATAGGTCAAACGACGGACTGGGTCTTGAATAAGGGCGATTAAAGCTTCAGCCAATTCCCTGCTATCCCTCGCCGGCACCAGGTCACCTGTATGACCAGGTTCAATAACTTCACGGCAACCTGGCACATCAGTCGTTACTACTGCGCAACCAGCGGCAGCGGCTTCCATCAATGCTTTGGGCATTCCTTCTCTGTAAGAGGGTAAGCACGCGATTGAGGCATCCTTGTACAATGGTGTCATGTCGGGAACATGACCCAACCACTCTACTACCCCCTCCTTTTGCCACAACTGTAAATCCTCCTCCGAAACAACCGAAGGATTATCGTATCCTGCAGCTCCTGCTAAAACAAAATGCCATTCAGGAAACTGCGCTTTTATTTGTCGCGCAGCCTCCACAAATTCACAAACACCTTTATCCTTCAACATTCGGGCTGGTAAAACCACCAATGGCTTTTTAGAATTCATATCAATATCCGTGAACTTCGACAAGTCGACTCCTGAACCAGGAATAAGAATTAACCTTGAAGTAACAATCCAGCCGGTGTTCAGAACAGATTGTTGGTCGTCCTGATTTTGTACAATAACATGGGCACCAGGATGAGCAAAGGACAGTCCAACTAATACTCCATAAATCCGTTTAATGGCTCTTCGTAAAAATCCTTTTTCTTCTGCATCAGTATAGGCATAACCCATACCAGATATAGCAAGAACTAATCCAGGTACCCGGCAACTTCGTGCTGCAATACCCCCATACAATACCCCTTTAGGTGACGCGCAATGAACCACATCAGGTTTAAAGCGCCACAAATACCAAATGAGTTGTACTAAGGCGATAGACTCTATCAACGGATTCATCCCAGAGCTTCGTGATATCGTTCTACGGTGAGAAATTCCATGAGCAGCCAATGCATCAACAGCCGGGACTTCCATCTCCATGCTGCCTGGTTGCCCGGTGAACAAAGCAACCTCACAACCAGCTTTTCTGGCAGCCAAGGCTAATGGTAAACGATGCGACACAAAAAATGCCGCATGGTTAACTACATATGCAATCCTCAGATTAAGCACGTTGTTTTTCAAACCATGCCTGGAACATCAAAACATCCCAAATATGATATTGCCAATTACGCTGACCGGAAAGGTGCTCGGCCCATCTTATTCGAATAGGTTCTGGATTAAAGAAGCCTTCAGACCGAAGTCGTGATTCGGATAGCAGATCTTCTGCCCATTCACGCAATGGTCCGCGCAACCAATGATCAATGGGAACTGCAAAACCCATTTTAGGTCTTTCCATTAAAGTCTTCGGAACATGTTTGTACAATACTTGACGTAATGGCCATTTGGTTATTCCGTTTCGGTATTTGAAGTCCAACGGTAAGGACCAGGCAAACTCAACTACCCGGTGATCCAAAAAGGGAACTCGTGATTCAAGACTTACACCCATTGCGGCACGATCAACTTTAGCCAAAATATCATCAGGTAAATAAGTCAGCATATCCAAGGCCATCATACGCTCTACGTCATTCAAGCCTTCCAGTTTAGGTGCTGCTCCAGAAAGTAAGGTAGCAGGTTCCTTAGCGCCTAGAACAACGAAATCCGGATTATCCCAATGGGATACCATGCCTCGATACAAATCAGCTACTGTTCGGCTACCAAGTAGTGCAGCGCCCTTATG
>JBMSPY010000370.1:0-2395 GCA_049423005.1 Cyclobacteriaceae bacterium | reverse complement strand
GATTCGAACCAACACCCTGATCGTATTTAATTTGTACAACACGAGCAATGTTTTGGGCCAGACTCATATTTTCTTTTTGGGAGGACATGGTCTTCAATGCATTTCGGTACGATATAATTGCCTGTTTCATTTCCAGATCAATTCCGGACCGTAAGGCATTCAAGCCCTTGTCGATCTTCATCAAATTGATCCGCTCTTGTTGTATTTTAAAGGTTCGCTGAAAGCCGGAGAATAACGGCAGATTCACACTGAGCCCGACCAATCCATAAGAATACCATTTATCAGGTCCAACACCCTCACTCTCATTCAAATTGGTGTTGGTACGGAAAAGACCAGCTACATCAGGAGATTGAGTGGAGTAACCCATGTTGGCAATGGCAACCACAGAGGGTAAGGCCATAGCATAATTGTTACGTAGATTCAATTGCTGCAATTTGCGGTTACCATTCAGCAACTGGTATTCCGGACGGTCGTCGTAGCTCCAATCGGCAGCGTACGCATTAAGATCAACGCTTGGATCTAAATCACTTAATTCACCAACCACTTTTAATTCCTGATCCATTGGCCAGTTCATTTGAAATTTGAGTAACTCAACACTCAGGTCTCCGAGATTGGTAAATTTTTCGCGCTCATTTTTCAAATTATTATAGGCAACCTTCAGTCGATCTACATCAATCGATTCGGCAAACCCCTGTTTATTCAAGGCTATGGTGTTTTTAAGAAGAGTATCAATTCGGGCAATATTCTGATCAAAAAGATTGATGCGAACCCGATTAACGATTACCAAATAGTAGGCTTTAGTCACCTGTTCAATTACTTCACTCTTCTTTTGCTGCGTATTCTTAACGGACAGATCTTTAAAAGCACGTGAAGCCTGGAGACCAACAATGTAAGAGCCATTAAAAATAAGTTGGCTGATGTTTACGCCGGCGTCGCCACTACTTTTCAACTGAAAAAAGTTCTGCGCAGAAATCACATCCCCTTCATTCACTCCAGGGATAGACTGCCCTCCAAAGAAAAATGAATCTTCAGTGTAAGACGCAAAAAACCGCCTTAGCTGAGTGTTGTTGATGATGGAGACACTGCCATTCACCTGCGGCAGACCAAGTCCAGTGGTTTCCTTGACTTTTGCACTGGCAATTTGTTCATCAAGTTTGGAGATCTGAATTGGCGTGGCATTCGCAACAGCATAATCGATGCACTGCTGCAGATTCATGCCTGAACCTTGAGCCATAACTTTCAGGCTCAAACCAATTAAAAGGGCAAAAAGGATAAAACGTCTATTCATGACTTAGTAGCTGAAGTGAAAATATTTTGTCTGCTTTTATAAAGTTCTCTTCCTTGTTCTGTCAGAATTCCTTGTAGGAAGTGGTCAAACAATTGCGAATGAACCTTTTGAATGGAAAAAGTGGATCCGGGGAAAAGCTGATCGTTGAACGACATCTCGATCTCTTCCAAACGAAGTACCGACATAATGCTGGGATCAAGATCGGAACGGAAAAAACCTTCCCGAATTCCACGCTCCAGCGTTCCAATTACATTTTGACGCGCAATTTTTGATTTGTATTCCGACCATTCATTCCAAACGGTTCGGTGGTATTTGTAAAGATCAAACAGAACGCTTGGGTTAATGGTGGCCAATTGTTGACGAACCAAATCGGTAAACAACAACAACTCTTCCAGAGCATCAGATGCCGAAGCTTTGATGTGCTCGGAATTTTTTAACCATTGGGTCTGATGCTGACGAAAAATCTCCCGAACCAACTCCTCTTTTTCCTGGTAATACTGGTAAATGGTCTTTTTGGAAATCCCCAATTGACGGGAAATGTCATCCATGCTGACACTTCTAAAGCCATATTTCATGAATAACTCATTGGCTGTCAGCAATATCCTTTCACGAACATCCTCCATTTCTAAAAATTTGCACAAAACTAAGGAAACTATAAACGAAAAATAGTTTCCTAGGTTTCATAATGGATGATAAATCGCATTTTAGGGACATTTTATATGCTTTTGGCAACTGAATTGAATGTTTAAACATTTTTTTAAATAAAGGACCCTTTAAAAAACAGGTCGACCACTAGTCCAAGCAGTAGCCCATATTTGGTCCAGTTAAAGGATATTGCATAAAAATTTCTTTATGGCGAACCTCTACTTCCCACGCGTCGGAAAAATCAATTTTGAAGGATCTACAACTGATAACCCACTGGCATTCCGTTGGTACAATCCAGATCAGCTTGTTTTAGGCCAATCCATGAAAAATCATCTGCGGTTTGCTTGTGCTTACTGGCATAGCTTCTGCGGTACCGGTGCTGATCCATTTGGGGGGCCGACCCATCTTTTTCCCTGGGATAAAAAGTCTGATCCGGTTGATAAGGCGAAGGACAAAATGGAT
>JBMSPY010000369.1:0-2398 GCA_049423005.1 Cyclobacteriaceae bacterium | reverse complement strand
AATATAAGCTCAGAACACCCGGGCGAATCACAGCTGGCTTAAGCTATATATTCGGGAAGCGCGGGTTTATAACCGCAGAGGCAGAGACCGTTAATTACAACAACTCAAAATACACCTCGCTGCTTCAGGGCGTTTCTTTTGATAGCGATAATGCTACTATAAAAACATTATACCGCCCGGCCGTGAATTACCGGGCCGGTGGGGAAGTTCGTGTGGACCGGATGCGGTTCCGGGTAGGTGGATTTTATCGAGAAGATCCTTTTCAATCTGTTCAAAATAATGTGTCCAGAAAAATTATCGGAATTACCGGAGGGATTGGATACCGTGAGAAAAAATACTACACCGATCTTTCCATCGCGTACACTCAAGGAGATCAATCCTATCGACCCTATCGAATACCGGGCGATGCCAGTCCATTGGTAAAGACTTCCATGAATCAATTATTCATCCAGGCCACATTAGGATTATTGATGGCCGATCCAGGCAACGCCTATTGATTATGGAAGTAATTGAATTAAGCGTTCAGCTGTTATTTGATCATCCGTAATTCGGAGGCTGGCTCGAGTGTAATAAGAAAGTCTTTCTTGTTTTAAACGAGTTAATTTTTCTAATAAAGGAATTTCGGGTTCAGCCTGTAAGAGTGGCCGGTTCCTGTTGGAGGCCAGGCGGCGCTCAATAATTTCCAGAGAAGGATCGAGAAAGACCGTTAATCCGGTAATACACATAAGATCCATATTTTCATGAAAACACGGCGTACCGCCTCCGGTGGACAAAATGACTGGATCCGCAGAATCAATCAGACTTCTAAGGACTTCCGCTTCTTTAGCGCGAAAATACGTTTCACCTTTTGATGTAAAAATTTCAGAAACCGACAAACCTTCTACTTTTTCAATCTGCTTATCCAAGTCGTAAAAAGGCAACGAAACCAAAGTTGCCAAGCTCCTTCCCAGAGTTGTTTTACCGGCACCTGGCAAGCCGATGAGAAATATTTTTTGTTGAATCATCAGATGTCTCCGGCCAACAATGCTGCGATTTCAGCAGGCGTAGGTGTGTTGTTATGATGCCAGTTCCCTCTTACCACACCATCTACCCATAAGGTTATTCCGGGATTCGAGCGGATGATGGTTTTTAATACCGTAGCATCGGCAAAAGCAAACGGAACAGCCAGCTGATGTTCGTGACGAAATTTTTCAATTTGTTCCTCGGTAGAGGCTGTCAGAATTAACGTGCGCACCGTACCGTCAACTCCTGAAACCAATTTCCGAATGCTTTCCAAATTTACTCCGGATGCTTTTTCGGTGTTGTAGATAATGAGCATCAACACCGGACCTTCAAATGTCTGCTGAGTAATGTCTTCACCTGAAGGAGTAAAAACTGCATAATCAGTAATCTTTGGCTTCGCCTCTTCCTCATTCAGTACTCGTGAAGAAACGTACTTGTAGCCCTGATCTTCCATTAAAAATTTTTCAGAAGTAACTTCTTTACCGTCCTTCAAAAACGTGTACTCAATTAAAGGCGCTTCGGCTGCAATCATCTGATCTGGAATTCGGTTTCCAATTTTATAAGCACGAAAATCCAGGAAGGGCAGATTTTGAATAGCGTAAACACCCACAAAGAGTGAAACAACTGCAGTTCCAAAAACCCAGGCATATCCAGGCCTGCTTCTGACTGCAGAAACATAACCGGAACGGTACCAAAAAAGATGAAGCGTGAATACCATCAGGATGATATCCTTAGTAAACGATTCCCAGGGAGTAAGCTTAATGGCGTCTCCAAAGCATCCGCAATCGGTCACTTTATTGAAATAGGCAGAGTAAAAGGTGAGGAATGTAAAAAAGGTTAGCAACGCGAGAAGGATCTTTGTGGTCCACTCCATCCGGAAGAATAACAAAACAGCTACACCTATCATTAATTCCAGGATAATCATGACCATGGAAATCTCCAGGGACCATGGGATAAAGACCGTAAAAAAGGATCCGAAATCAGCCGCAAATACCTCGAAGTATTCATGCATTTTGATTTCTGTTCCGATGGGATCATTCAGTTTAATCAAACCGGAAAAAATGAATAATCCACCAACAAAAAATCTGGAAAACTGATCAACAATCTTTTTTATCATGGTCTTGAAATTTCGAATCAACAGCTGTTTGTACCTTGTGGTCCGTTCGTGAAGAACAGACGAATGCAAAGTAAATCAAATTCATCCAACCAGACACTTCACCTGAACGGGCGGCTACTGGATCTTTCAAGACCCAGGGTGATGGGAATCATTAATGCAACACCGGACAGCTTTTATTCTGAGTCGCGGCGCACAAGCCGGGAGGAAGCCTTGAGGGCTGCCGAGAATATGATTGCAGAAGGGGCTGATCTGTTGGACATCGGCGGATATTCCTCCCGG
>JBMSPY010000368.1:0-2402 GCA_049423005.1 Cyclobacteriaceae bacterium | reverse complement strand
TCTATAAAGATGGTGAAGATTTTATGTTTATGGATTCAACAAATTACGACCAAATTAGAATTAGTAAAGAAACTGTTGGCGATGCTGTTGATTACATGTTAGAAAACACTGACGCTATTGTTGCAATGCATGAAGGAAATCCACTATTTATAGAATTACCTGCATCTGTTGAATTAAAAATTACTTATACTGAGCCAGGTTTAAAAGGAGATACCGCCACACGAACCTTGAAGCCTGCTACCGTTGAAACAGGCGCAAAAGTCAACGTTCCTCTTTTTGTTAACGAGGGCGAACTGATCCGGGTCAATACAAAAACCGGCGACTATGTAGAGCGCGTAAAAGAAGCATAAATTAATTTTAGTTTCTAGCCCGATTTTTAATGAAATCGGGCTTTTTTTTGCCTTTTTAGCCCTTTTTTGACCAAAAAATGATAAAAAATAGGTCGATTTACGGCATTTCTGATTACCCAGTCCTTACCTTAGCACCCCGATCCGGGTTCATCAAAACCAATTTAAACTTGAAAAACATGGATTTTAAACAGATTCAGGAGTTGATCAAGATGGTCAACAAATCCAACATTGGAGAAGTTACCATTGAGCAAAAGGACTTTAAAGTTACCGTCAAGCAAAAAGAGGATAAGATAACCCAGGTAGTAAGCGCAGTTGCGCCCATGCAATCGGCGCCCGTATCAGCTCCTCCAGCTCCTGTAGCCGCTGCACCCGCCGCTGCACCAGCAGCTGATAAACCAAAGCCACCGGCATCTACAGATAATTTGATAACTATTAAAAGTCCCATGATCGGAACTTTTTATAGGAAGTCCTCTCCGGATAAACCCAATCTAGTTGATATAGGGACAGAAATTTCACCCGGTAGTGTGGTGTGCATTATTGAGGCTATGAAGCTCTTTAACGAAATCGAAAGTGAGATAAAGGGTCGTGTTGTAAAAGTACTGGTTGATGATGCATCACCTGTTGAGTACGATCAGCCTCTATTCTTGGTTGAACCTGCCTGATTTATTAAAACGAATTAGACATTATGTTTAAGAAAATCCTCATTGCCAACAGAGGCGAGATTGCCTTGCGTGTGATACGGACGGCGCGGGAGATGGGTATCAAAACCGTAGCAGTTTATTCTACTGCGGATCGTGATAGTTTACATGTAAAATTTGCTGATGAGGCTGTTTGCATAGGAAAGCCACAGAGTAGTGATTCCTATCTGAATATTGCCAATATCATGTCTGCAGTTGAAATTACCAATGCAGATGCTGTTCATCCTGGATATGGATTTTTAGCAGAAAATTCTCGATTTGCAAGAATCTGTAATGAGCATGGTATTAAGTTTATTGGCCCCACACCCGAGATGATTAATGCGATGGGAGACAAGATAACTGCTAAGGAAACCATGATCAAAGCTGGTGTTCCAGTAGTGCCAGGGGGAGAGGGGTTGTTGCAAAGTGTAGATGAAGCCAAAGGCCTGGCGCGTGAAATGGGTTATCCCATTATTCTAAAAGCTACGGCGGGTGGTGGAGGAAAAGGAATGCGAATTGTTTGGGAAGAATCAGAGTTGGAAAAAGCATACGATACGGCTAAAGCAGAGGCGCTTGCTTCATTTAAGAATGACGGGATTTACATGGAAAAGTTTGTGGAAGAACCTCGTCATATAGAAATTCAAGTAGCCGGTGATCAGTACGGTAATGTTTGTCATTTAAGTGAACGTGATTGCTCCATACAGCGTCGCCATCAGAAATTAGTAGAGGAATCTCCTTCACCATTTATGACGGACGAGCTACGCTATAAGATGGGGGAGGCTGCGAAAAAAGCAGCGGCTGCTATTAATTATGAAAGTGTGGGTACCATTGAGTTTTTAGTGGACAAGCACCGTAATTTTTATTTCATGGAGATGAACACCCGTATACAGGTGGAGCATTGTGTTACGGAGGAAGTGATTAATTACGATTTAATCAAAGAGCAAATTTTGATTGCGGCAGGACACCGTATATCGGGGAAAGACTATTTTCCTCAAATGCATTCAATCGAGTGTCGAATCAATGCGGAGGATCCTTATAATGATTTTAGACCCTCTCCCGGAAAAATTACAGTTTGTCATCAGCCCGGTGGACACGGCGTTCGTGTGGATAGTCATGTTTACGCTGGGTATGTTATACCACCTTATTACGATTCCATGATTGGAAAGCTGATTACGGTGGCACAAACTCGACAAGAAGCCATTCAAACCATGTATCGTGCTTTGAGTGAATATGTAATTGAAGGGGTTAAAACAACTATCCCGTTTCATTTACAATTAATGCAGGACGAACGCTTCAGAAGTGGTGATTTCAATACCAAGTTTCTGGAGTCGTTTAAACTGAAATAAGGTTAAAATCCTGCTACGCTATCGTCGCC
>JBMSPY010000367.1:0-2402 GCA_049423005.1 Cyclobacteriaceae bacterium | reverse complement strand
CTGTTTTAGTGGCGCTTTTATTTTCAGGTCAATTTACCTTGACTGCTTCAGCCGGTATCTCAACAGATACTGTGGTATCCCGTCGTCCTAATTCCAGTAACTATTATCCTACAATCGCTCTTGGTGTAGCAACCATTCTGACCTGGCGTGATGAAGGATTTATGAGCAGAGGTGCTGTGTATGAATGGAGACAAAAGAATTATTCAACCTTCAACACTAAAACCGATACCTATTTACAATTTGTGCCAGCCGGTGCATTTCTTCTAACGGAATTTTTTCAGTCCCGAAACAGGTCGCACGTGAAAAATTCAGTTGTAAATTTTATTAAGGCTGAGGGTTTAATGGTTGTTATGGTGCATTCCATCAAGCAACTTGCTCGAGTAGAGCGACCCGGAAGTGAGAACTTACAATCCTTTCCCTCAGGCCATACCGCTCAGGCATTTCTTTCTGCAACCTACCTTCATCGGGAGCTTATGAATCCCCGGTATGATGATCTTAAAAGCCGGAAATGGCTGATTACGGGTGGATATGTTTTAGCAACAGCAACCGGAAGCTTGCGGATTATGAACAACGAACATTGGGTGACAGACGTACTTGCTGGAGCTGCTATCGGAATTCTCGCAGGTAATCTGGCTTACGATATTTTTCCTGGGAAACGAGACCATAGCACTAAACTAACAGTAGCGCCTTTTTGGAATGGCGCAGGAGGAGTCTCCGTAACAGCCCTATTTTAACCTAAATCGGGATCGAGTTGTCCGCTGATCAAATCATCTAAACTTTCTCTTTTACGAATAAGAAAGGCCTTTTGATTCAGTATCAATACTTCGGCTGGTCGGGGTCTGGAATTGTAATTAGACGACATTGTGTAACCGTAGGCTCCTGCATTCAGAATAACAATCAGATCTCCTTCGCGCACTTCGTTAAGTTGCCGGTCTCTGCCAAAATTATCTGTCTCACAGATATTGCCTGCTATGGTATATAATTTCAGTCCCCCGTTTGGATTCGAAACATTTACAATATCGTGCCAGGCATCGTACATCATAGGACGAATCAGATGATTCAATCCTGAGTTAACGCCAACAAAAGTTACAGACGGTGTTTCTTTAACTACGGTGGTTTTAGTAATCAAATAGCCGGCTTCGCTGACCAGAAATTTTCCGGGCTCCACACGGATCTCGAGATTTTTTTCGAATTTTTTATTAAAAGCTTCTACAGTATCACCAAGCATTTTCCCAAGAAGCTCGATATCTGTTGTTTTATCTTCTGCTTTATAAGCTACTTTAAATCCACCGCCAAAATCTACAAATCTCAAGGAAGGGAAGTAGGTGGCAATTTCCAACAGGATATCGGCAACCTTCATAAAGACTTCTATATCGGTTATCTCTGATCCGGTATGGATGTGAAGACCACTGATATCAATAGCGTAATTTTTTACAATCGATAAAATCTGATTCTGTTGCTGGATGGAAATTCCAAATTTAGAGTGACTGTGTCCGGTAGAGATTTTTAAATTCCCGCCCGCCATGATATGAGGGTTGAGACGAACGCCTACCGGGACGCTATTACCAAATCGTATACCGAATTTTTCGAGGGTAGGCAGGTTATCAATGGTGACCTCTGCTCCCAGGGATACCGCTTCTTCGATTTCCTGAAACTCAACGTTGTTAGGTGTAAACATGATTCGTCCCGGCTGAATACCGGCACGAAGCGCAAGTTTTAACTCCTGTATGGAAACAACATCAACACCTCCGCCAAGCCTGCCAATAAGCTTCAGTATCGATAGATTGGTAAGTGCTTTGGCTGCATACTTGATCACACTTTGCTTTGGCAAGGCCTGCTTTAGCCGTTGATACTGTGCAGTTATTTTCTCGGCATCGTAGACATACAGTGGAGTGCCGAATTCGTTGGCTAGTTGCTCTGTGGTTATGCCGCCGATGGTGAAAGGCTGTGGAGTATTTCCCATCTGATGATGTTTTGGATCCGAAATATAGTGTGCTTCATTGTACTTTTGTGCATGGAACTTTTTCACAGGGTTTATGGTAGCGGTAGCCCGTTGATCATTTTGCACGGACTTTTTGGTTCGTGCGATAATTGGATGACACAGGCTAAGATGCTGGGCGAGCACTTCACAGTCTATACGGTGGATTTACGTAACCATGGCCTTTCCCCACACAGCGATCAACACTCTTACGATCTAATGGCAGCCGATGTGCGTGGGTTCATTACAGTTCATAACCTTGCGCCTGCGGTTGTTATTGGTCACAGCATGGGTGGTAAAGTAGCGATGAAACTGGCTACCGATCATCCGGATCTGGTGAGTAAACTTGTGGTGGTTGATATTGTACCAAAGCCGTACCCGCCGCATCACAATAAGATTGTGGAAGGCCTGCTTGCACTTAACG
>JBMSPY010000366.1:0-2413 GCA_049423005.1 Cyclobacteriaceae bacterium | reverse complement strand
GTGCGAAGGCCTTATCGGAGCATAGACGACTCAAATGGAGAGGTGGCATGAATCCGGATTCTGGAACACTGCAGTTAATGGACCATAATACCCGTCCCAACCTTCATTTCATAGGTGTTGGTATCTCTAAATTCATAGAAAGTAAGTATGATTTGAATTATGCTGAGGCAGATGCAAGTGCCATTTCAGAGATTTTCAGTAAACCAGGAGAAATGTACAATCAGTCCTTCTCACAAAAGTTGCTTGATGGACAAGCAACTCGAGAGAATATTATCCGGGCTATTAAGGATTTAAAAAAGAATGTTACAGAAAAAGATGTGGTTGTTCTGTTCGTAGCTTCACATGGATTCATTTTTGAAAATGACTTTTATATTCTGCCCCATGACGCACGTTCCGGTGACCTTCCCGGCACTTCCGTGAGGTGGGATCAGCTATCCGATGATTTGGCAACTTTACCATGCAAAGTATTGTTAATTCTTGACGCCTGTCACTCAGGGCAACTTGGCGCTAATTTTTCCACCAAAGCAGTTGATAATACGGAAGCGCTTCGAACAATGGCTTCCGATGAATATGGCGTAGTAATAATGTCGGCTTCAACCGGAGCCGAGACAGCCTTGGAAAGTGATGCCTGGCAGCATGGAGCATTTAGCTATTCCATTTTGGAAGGACTTTTACAGGGAAAGGCGGATGTAAAAAAAGATGGGATTATTCATTTGGCTGAGTTGGATCTGTTTACCTCAGAACGCACCATCGAACTTACCAATGGCCACCAGCATCCAACAACTCAAAAGCCCAGTACCATAAAACGAATGCCACTTATCCGTACTTCAAAATAAAAACCACTATTTTTAAAAATTAAACCCACGTTTATGAAAAATCTCCGTATCTCCCTTTTGCTGGCAATTATGACTCTGGTCTTCTATGCTGCAAATGCTCAACAATCAGAAAAAGAATTGAAAAAGGATATTTCCGAAAAGGCTACTCGAGAGGCGCGTCGGGAAGCCAAGGAATTTGAAAAGAAGGGCTATTCGGTTGCGCCTGGTGCTCTTCCAATGGAAAAACAAATTGAAAGAGCCTGGATGCGCCAATATGAGACCGACGATACCGGATATCCACTGTATATCGTAGCATCAGGAAATTCTGTTGCAAATTCACAAAGTGCAGCGAAGCTGCAGGCTACGGAAATCGCAAAGCTTGAACTTGCTGGTTCCATTTCAACACAAGTGGCCGCGCTCATCGAGACCAGCATCGCCAATGAGCAGCTTAGTGCCAAGGATGCAGCCTCCGTTACGAAGACTGTAGCGGCTGCCAAGAATATTATTGCTCAAGAAATCGGACGTGTTATTCCTCTATTTGAAATTTACAAAACTGTTGGGAAGAATATTGAATCCAATGTCCGGGTTGCTTACAACTCACAGATGGCTATGGAGTCTGCAAAAAAGGTCATCAAGAAAAAATTAGAGGAGGAAACGGAAATTGCTCATGAAAAGCTGGAGAAGCTCATGAACTTTAATTAATATTTTAATCAACTTTCTGCGAGCTATTGATCGATGAAATTGGACTGGTCTCGATTTATTGTCAAATTATCCACATGGGCTTTAACCCTTGTATTACTGCATTTTTCTGCGGAAACAGTTGCGCAGAAGAAATTCAATTCAAAAGGGGAGGCTCAAATCCGCATTGAAAATAACATGTCGAAAGATGCGGCAAAGGCTAAAGCACGTGAATTAGCAATTGTAAATGCTATTGAAAATGTTTTAGGAACCTACGTAGAGCAAGAAACTAATATTGACATTTCGCAAGGCCAGGCCAATTTTAAGATCATTGGAAATAATAGAGTAAAAGGTGAGTGGCTCGAAACTGATAAAGAGGAATTTAGCGAGGAGTCACGTGTATCTGAAAAAAAAGGTAATAAGGAGTATGAGCTTTGGATGACTTGTCAGATAACGGGGACTGTTCGGGAGATCGTAAAACCAAAACTCGATTTCCTGACCGAATCTTTAAGTTGCCCAAAGAGCAATTGCCGTACGACAAACTTTAGTAGTGGTGAGCAACTCTTTGTTTATTTTCGGACACCCTCACGCGGCAATCTGAGTATTTATGCCGTTCAGGATGATCAAACGGTGTATCGCTTACTTCCCTACCAAGAAATGGATGTCCCATACGAAGATGCGGTTCCCGTGAAGGCTGATCAGGAGTATATCTTCTTCTCCAAACAGCCAAGTCATAATTACTTTACTGATTTTTCGTTGGGAAAGGTTGATGAAATGGTTTTAGAAACAATGAAGGATAAAGAGTTTATGCAACTTTATGTTGTTTTCAGTACGGAAAAATTCTCTAAGCCTATTTTAAATTCTTGTAAAGTTGTAGAGCAAGGCTTACTTCCAAAATCGCTATCACAATCCAGGTTTGA
>JBMSPY010000365.1:0-2421 GCA_049423005.1 Cyclobacteriaceae bacterium | reverse complement strand
AAACTTCTACCTCATCATCCCATATTGTTGCATGACTTGGCTGACTGGTAGCTTTGGTCCATTCAAGATCATCAATGGTCATCAGATCTACTTCAACTGAATTTGATTGAATTCCCCGCCTGTCCCGTATCGAAAGTCTGGATTCCTGTAGACTCAAATCAAACAAGCACATCTCTGGTCTGGTACGTTGTGTCATAAAACGATTTTGTCCATCGATGAGCATCAATCTTCTATCGTGCTCCAGTCCTTTTTCCAAAATTTTGGAAGTAGAAACCCGGATACCCGGTAAGGATTTGATTGGATAGATCCAGATTTGTTCTAAGGTGAGCACCGTGGGAAGAGTTTTTAGTTTTTGGTTTTTAGTTTTTAGTTTTTTGAGTGAGTGGGAGTGTGGGTGGAAGTACGGATGAACGATTCGTTTCCGGATTCGATGAAGGAGATTTGACCGAGGTTGTTTGCTCGGAATGTGATCAGACTGCGTCCCATCCATCGTTCTGAATAATGAACCACAAATGTATCATAATGAAAATGCTCCAGTGTGGCTTGGATAACTCCATTTAGGTTAACCTTTAGTTTTCCATCCACCTCTTCAACGGTGATTGTTCCCTGTAGGGAGTTGTTATAGGTTCCTGTAAAATTTTTTAAAGGCTGTGAAGTAGTCGTATTAGCCACCTTACCGGCAAAGACTCCATTAACAGCATTTTCTTGTGCCTTTTGTAAACCGTGATACAGGTCATGGAACTCCTTGTTCCAATCACGGTCTCCTCCAAGAGCAAATAAATCGAATGCTTTATATACCAAAGCATGCCTGAGTTCGGCATGATCCATATTACCAACAAAGTAAAAGGCCATTCGTTCGGATGGAAGCTGCGCGTGCATGGCAATTTCTCCAGGTAAACTGCCTGTATGGTAGTTGATTTTCCTTCCCTTGTAATCATGCTGAAACCAGCCCAGACCGTAGGTTGTCCATGCGGGTTTTAGAATCTGCATCGTAGGATAAAATTGCGAAGCTGGCACAATAACTTGCGGTTGAAAAAGTTCCTGCCAGGTTTGTGTTTTCAGCAAGCGGCCACCGGGATATTTGGCGGAATCCAGCATGCACATAGCCCATTTTGCTAAATCGTCAATGCACGAATAAACACTTCCGGCAGGACCAACCGAGTCGGCGGTAGTTCGTTGAATCGGAGTAACTACCCCATCAAATACATAGTGAGGTTGTGCCAGATTATTCGTTTCTGCGTACCCCAACATCGCCACCGTATGTTGCATGTGCAGCGGGGTGAAAATTCGATCCTTTATAAAAACTTCCCATGGTTTTCCGCTTACTCTTTCAATAACCTGACCGGCGATCAAATAAAAAATATTTTGATAAATGAATCCACCTCGAAATGGATAGGAGGGTTTCACGTGCTCCATCCGCTGTACAATTTCTTCGGATGTAATTTTCATATTACCCCACAAAAAATCTGTGTTGCCGACACCCGAGTTATGTGTAAACAAATCCCGAATGCGTAAGTGCCGCGTAACATAAGAATCATATAACTGGAGATCGGGTAAATGACGGATAACCTCATCATCCCATCTAACTTTTCCCTCATCAACCAATAACACCATGCATACGGCTGTCATCGCCTTGGTTGTTGATCCAATAGAAAATAAGGTGTGTTGATCTACAGACTCATTTTTTCCAAACGTACGAACCCCGTATGTCTTAGACAGTAATACCGCTCCATCCTTAATAACCAAAACACCCATTCCGGGTATGGACCAGTCTTTCATTCCGGACTGTGCATACTGGTCGTAAGCCTCAATCTTTTTTTCCAGCGGGCTTACCTTTTTCTGAGCACGTGTAGTTGAAAGGGTACAGAAGAGTAAAAATCCGAGCAACAGGTATTTCATGGGATTGAAAAATTGAACGTCCTAATTACATAAAAGATCTTTATTCTTCATAGTCAAATGTTGAAGTGGTTTGGCGACGGTTAGAATGGCTAACTTTGGACCATCATCGTATGACAGACCGAATTTCAGTGTTGGCCGATCAGGTTCGTGCGCTTCATCAGGAGCTTGATGACGACATTCAGGCCTTTCAAGCTGCAACAGGCCTTCATTGTCGATTTGGTTGTGGACGCTGTTGTCTTAAACCTGATATCGAGGCAACTCCATTAGAGTTTTTACCTTTAGCTGTTGAGCTTTACCGAGAAGGCAAGGCAGAGGCTTGGCTAGAATCGCTTGCTACAAACGGTCCTGTCTGTCAGGTATTCAATGCTGATCAGGCCGGGGCCGGAAAATGTACGCGTTACTCCGACCGGGGGATGATTTGTCGCTTGTTCGGGTATTCCGCGCGCAGGAATAAATACGGTGCTAAGGAAATCATCACCTGTACCATAATAAAGGATGAGCAGGCCGTAGCCTATTCTGAGG
>JBMSPY010000364.1:0-2447 GCA_049423005.1 Cyclobacteriaceae bacterium | reverse complement strand
CCTTTTGACACCCCAAGCGGCTTCAAGAGTAATGTTGGAAGACAAAGTTCCGGCATAGGCAATCGTTTCGTACTCAAAAATATTTTTCTGAATGCCAAGTCCTTCGGGCTCCATGGTTCCGCCATAGAGTCTTGCACTTTGGTTGGTAGTGTTTCGGTTTGCAGTTAGGTTGAGACTGTGGTCTTGATTAATCGCAAAAGTTATTTTTGACTCATAGTAAGCTTGAGCGTCTACACGGGTGTAGAAATCTCCTGCTTTAGATCCCATTGCAGCACGACCAGACTTGTTCCCTAAGGCTGCTGCACCAGAGGCCAACCCACCATTGGTTGTGCTAAGTAAGGTTTGCAGATAGGCAAGATAGGTTCCGGGGACCGCAGTAGTAGTGGATTCAGGAAAGCCTGCAAAGGGGGTGATCAGACCCGTAGTGACATTTCCATAAGGATTAACAGTCACAACACCGGGGGACAAAATAGAGGAGAAGGTAAACCACAACCGGTCTTGAATGATAGGCCCACCCATGAAAACTGTGTAGGATTGAGACTGCGTATCGCTCATGGAAGGGTTAGGATATGTGTTTGTACTATTAATGGCTTGCCTCATTCCAAGTGGTCGCAATGCATTCCACGATGGGCGGCTCAGATTGGCTCTTAGAACGCCGGTGAATTCATTACCTCCGGTCTTAGAAATAGCTTGAACGACTCCTCCTGAGAATCCACCATATTTAGCATTGACGGGCGACTGAAGAATTTGAAATTCAGCAATGGAATCATCGATATAGAATGCACCGCTTCCGTCGGTGCCACCATAGGTGTTATCGGCTATATCTACACCGTTGAGATAGTAGCGATTGCCTAAACCAGATTGGCCACGCATAGAAACGCGACCACCCGTTCCGTATCCAGAAGTGACACCAGGGGCTAGAAGGGCTGCCGTAGTGAGACCCCGATTTGTTCGGGGCAAAACATCAAAATCATCAGAGCTAAAATTAGTTGCTGTTTTTACGTCAGATTTATCTACAAAAAGTTTTCCCGAGGATACCTCGACAGTTGCGGATGAAACGCTGCTTAACACGCCATCAGCATTGGTTGTTTGTCCCAATAAAACATCTGCCATTTTCTTAGCGGTCATAAAACCCTCGGCAGAAATTTCAATGGTATAGCCTTTGCCAGGCGGTATTAATGCAATGCGATAAAACCCTACGCTGTCCGTTTTGAAGACACGAACACCTTGAAGTGCAGGTCCCGAGATACGAATGGTGGCCCCTGCGATAGGTTGGCCCGCTGTATTTCTGACGGTCCCCGTGAGGGCACCGAAAGCATCTTGAGCCATGATTGAAATTGTAGCTGAAGCAATGGTCAGGCTAAGTTTGGTTAAACGATTCATGAAGATCTCCTTAGAGTTTTATATAAAAATTTTAGAATTTGATTCCCAAACTTAATTCCGTGATCATACCGCTAGCCGAAAGCCTTGAAAAAGCAAACGTAGACGAGATCAGATTTAGTTGCCCAAAATAGCGCTCGTTGAAGTTATAACCAACGCCAATCATAGGATTAAAATTAATTTTGGTGGATTGAAAATTATCGGTAATTGCACTAGAACTTGTTAGAGTTGATGCGCTGGACCAAACTTCTCTAGATCCTAAATCTACTTGCCTAAAATTGTACCTTTGAACACGAGCACCCACGTAAGTGTAGTAGGGGTTTGGTAATCCTAGATTAACCATATAGCCTATATTCAAATCTAACCCTAGCGCATCTGATTTCCGCATACGGTTTTCATAGGTTCCTGCAGCTGAAACAGCCGTTCCTGAACTGTTCGTATGAGGAATAGTGCTAACCACCCAATTTATACCGGAGTATTGACGAAAATTTACGCCAAGGAGCCAATTCCCGGTCGTGGTTTGAAATCCTGCGCCAAAGGAATTAAAAATTTCCCCGTTGTTTAATCCTTTTTTATTACCAAGATTTCCCGATGCATTACCAATGGACATTGTCAATGAATAATCCTGGCTTTGCAAAAGGGAACCACTCGCCAGCAAGACAAAAAAGGCGGACGCTAGGAAAAACTTTCTGAACATGAAACCTCCAAAAAACTTATTAGGGTGGGTTACAAAAAAAATTACTTTTGTGAAATGTGAAATTGACTCACTAAAAAATGAGGATCCTAAAAACAAATATCAGGGGCATCATTTAACTTTAATCTTAGACCACATCATGGTGAATGTTTGGCCAAAAAAGTTTCAAAAAGAAATAATATTATAAAGTCAATTATTACATCATTTACAATTATTCTGATAATTGAGGGGGGCAAGTAACCAAAGGGTTTAGATTTATAAACAACTTTTATGGATCGATTATGTGAGTGGGTAACATAATTAAATTTTACTATGTAAATAAAGCAAATAATGTATTTAACTAAATTTTAATGATGAGTCCAAAGAAAATTTG
>JBMSPY010000363.1:0-2449 GCA_049423005.1 Cyclobacteriaceae bacterium | reverse complement strand
TTCACCGTTTCCCGTGATGGTCAGCCCGTAAATGTTTCCATACCGGCAGGTTTTATCGAACGTTTCAATAGCCGTGACGCTGCCGAGAAATTTTTGCGCCCCAGGATGCCGGCTGTAATTGAGTCAGTAGCGCCTGGCTCCATTGCCTCCAGAGTTGGTCTGCAGCAAGGAGATCAATTCACTGATATTGATGGGACACCGGTTTTTTATTTTGATGAAATTATGACTGCGCTGAATCGTTCAAAAAGCGATTCTATTTCATTCTCGATACAACGAGGTAGCGAGCTTCTCACATTCAAAGAAAAGCATACTGAAGACCGGAAAATTGGCTTCTATCCAAAAGGCCTCAATAAAGAAGATCTGGATATTAAGAAATATTCGTTTGGTGAGTCGCTGGCCTTAGGCCCGGTTCGCGCGTTTGACGTGATATGGCTTCAGATCAAAGCCTTCCGTAAAATGTTTACCGGAGAAATTGATGCACGCAAATCGTTATCTGGTCCTATCGGTATGGCACAGATGTACGGCACCACCTGGGATTGGGAACGATTCTGGCGTATGACCGGGTTGCTGTCCATGGTTCTGGCCTTTATGAATTTACTTCCCATACCCGCGTTGGACGGTGGTTACGTGATGTTTCTGTTATACGAAATGATTACTGGTAAAGAGCCATCCGAAAAATTCTTTGAGAACGCCCTGCGGGTTGGCTTTGCCATCTTGATCGCATTGATGATTTTCGTTTTCTACAACGATATCGCCAAGTGGATCTCTGGTAATTGATTATTTGTAAAGTTCAAATTCTACCCGTCGGTTAATCCTACGATCGGCATCGCGGTCGCTCCAGGAAATAAGTGGTTGTGTACTGCCATAGCCAATGGCCAAAATACGCTCCGGGTCGATGTGGTGTTCGGCGATCAGAAAATTACGTATGGCATCAGCACGCAGCTGGGACAACTCCTGATGGGTCGAAGCATCGCCGGCAGCATCGGCATGGCCGGATATTTTTAATTTCCACTCTGGATGCTCGGCTAATAACTGACCAAGTTTTTGAAGATCAGCCACCATGGTTGGTAAGATTTCTGCTTTTCCAGGCTCAAATTCAACTGAAGCAAAAGCAATTTTTGGCAAATTCTCCTGAACCGTCCGATTCACCTCAAGCGGTCCATTTAAAAAGATACGCTCCTCCAGTTTTTGGAAGCCTTCACCTTCCACAACCAGCAAGTATCGACGATTTCGAATCAAACTAAAATTAAAGGAACCATCAACACTCAAAAATTTGGGAGCAACTTCAATATGATTTTCCAAATCAAAAACAAAGACTATTCCTTCTGCAGGCTTACCGTTCGATAATCGTATACTTCCAGTTAACACTATTTCAGCTAAGGGATGAGCCTCCATTGGAAGCGGAACAGAATAAATATCTATTCCTGCAGAACCATCCATGGATGGTCGTGAAAAAAATATTTCACTGGATTCAGCGTCGACTGTGAAGTAATAATCACTACCGGGACCATTCACCAAGGGACCGGCATTTACAGGCTCACCCCATCGTAACCCCTCCTGCCGCGAAAGGTAAATATCGAAATCACCAAAGGTTACGGGAAGACCGTCAGAACTGTAGTATAAAATATTATAGCGGTGATGTAAAAATGGGCTCACTTCACTCAGCCGGCTGTTGATCAGGGGCCCCATATTGCGAGCCATTTCCCACTCACCATCTTCATTTCGAACAGAGAAATAAATATCTGACATTCCGAATCCACCTAACCGATTGGATGCAAAAAAGAGGGTGTCGCCACTCAAAGAAAGCGCCGGATGAGAGTCCCATCCGGAACTGTTAATGGCGCTTCCCATATTTTTTATGGAAACCCATACGCTGTCTTCATTTAGTTGTGCTTGGTATAAGTCACAATTTCCAAAAGAACCTGGTCCGAAGCATCTGGAAAAAATAAGGGTTTTACCATTTCGACTCAGGCAGGCACTCCCTTCATTGAGACTCGTATTTATGGCTCTTACTTCGATGGCACGATTCCAAATTCCATTTTCTCGCGTGCTTATAAAAAGATCCTCATCCGGTAAAGCATTTGGTTCAGTGCTGTGGAAATTTCGTTTTGATGTGAATAAAAGTAAGTCATCACGATTTCCAATCGCCGGTGCATAATCAGCGTATTTTGAATTTAACAAATCACCTGCGTTTCGAAGTAGACCTGGTTGAGGTATCGAGTCATTCTCCCTATGTTTTTGAGAAGCCAATTCATAGTATTGCACAGCAGGAACATAGTACTTTAGTGCGATCGGTTCTAAACTGTCATAACCTGCTCGAGCCACAGCGCTATCTATACCTAGGGGACGATGTTGGAGGATCAGTTTCAATAGTTTCAATCGTTCACCGGATGGCCCATATCTGGAGGACAGCCCGGCAAGTTCATGAAGCAAACGACCATCTCGTCGA
>JBMSPY010000362.1:0-2404 GCA_049423005.1 Cyclobacteriaceae bacterium | reverse complement strand
GAAAGGGGGAAGTACTACCGCCGCCTACATCACCGGTCGTAAAAAAATTGCTGTTCCCGAATTACGCAGAAAGGGTAGCGGACAAAAGCTTTCCATCATTGGTGCCTCTGGAAACAACCTTAAAAACATTCGGGCCGATTTACCACTTGGAACATTGATTTGTGTTTCAGGGGTTTCAGGCAGTGGAAAGTCAACACTTATTCACGAAACGCTTTTTCCTGTTCTCAATAAAAAATTTCACCATGCGCGCCAGGAACCGCTTCCGGTCAAATCTGTTGAGGGATTGCAATTCCTGGATAAGGTTATTGAGGTAGATCAATCTCCTATAGGTCGCACGCCACGGTCCAACCCTGCTACCTACACTGGAGTATTTACCGATATCCGCGATCTATTTGTCCAAATGCCTGAAGCAAAAATCCGCGGTTACAAACCCGGAAGATTTTCCTTTAATGTAAAAGGAGGTCGGTGCGAAACCTGTGAGGGAGCCGGCTTGCGTCTTATTGAAATGGAGTTTCTTCCCGACGTTTATGTTCATTGCGAGACCTGTAAAGGCAAGCGCTACAATCGGGAGACTCTGGAGGTCCGCTTCAAAGGGAAATCCATTTCCGATGTGCTTGACATGACGGTAGAAGAAGCCGTTCAATTTTTTGAAAATCAACCACGCATCCTTCGGAAAATTCAAACGCTGAATGAAGTCGGACTTGGCTACATTTCCCTTGGTCAGCACGCCACGACATTGTCCGGTGGAGAAGCACAACGCGTAAAACTCGCCACTGAGCTCTCAAGACGCGATACAGGAAAAACTATTTATATCCTGGATGAACCAACTACGGGTTTGCATTTTCAGGATATTGATCACCTCCTCCAGGTATTGCAGAAATTAGTTGATAAAGGCAATACGGTTTTAGTTATCGAACACAATTTGGATGTTATTCGTTCTGCTGATTGGATCATTGATATGGGTCCTGAAGGTGGTTCTGGAGGTGGCGCCGTAATCGCACAGGGTACTCCGGAGACCGTTGCTAAAACGCCTGCAGGCTATACCTCCGCTTTCCTGCGAAACGCCCTCAAAGGAAAGTAATTACTTTAGCTTTGTACGTATGGTGAATAAGGACCGTCTTTACTGGACATTGCAGATTACAGGATGGACAGTCTATGCTCTTCTGGAAATTTTTACCGCAGTCCTTCTTTCCGACGATCAGTCTATAAGCACTCGCCGTCTGTTATTCCTGGCCTTTGAAGCTTTTTCGTGTTTGCTCCTGACGCACATTTTCCGAACGCTGATCAAAAGATGGAATTGGATCAGTATGAAGCTTTCCTGGATTATTCCAAGGACTTTGCTGGCCGTACTCATCATGAGTCTGTTGATTTACTTTATGCGCGTCCCGGCCAGTATGTTGCTCGGTTTATTTAGTCCAGGTGTTGCCTTTTCAGCCGGAAACGTGGCTGGATTATCGGCTGTTTACATCGTAATCTTTTTCCTGTGGGCGATCATGTATTTTATTTACAACTACTTTGATCGGTACAACAACTCCTTGAAGATGGAGGCTTCTCTTCGTGAAATCGAATTGAATAATCTTAAGTCACAATTAAACCCGCATTTCATTTTTAATGCGCTAAACAGCATCCGCGCCTTGGTAGATGAAAATCCAGTCAAATCAAAACAAGCGATTACGCAATTATCAAGTTTATTACGCAGTTCACTTTCAACTGGAAAACGGGAACTCACCAGCCTTTCCGAAGAAATGAAGATTGTGCGCGATTACTTGGGACTTGAAAGCATTCGATTTGAAGAGCGCCTGCATTCCGATCTTCAAATTGCACCTGAAACGATGGAGTGGATGGTGCCTCCGTTAATGATTCAGACACTCGTTGAAAATGGAATCAAGCACGGTATCTCTAAGCTAACAGAGGGTGGATTTATTCAGGTAAAAACCTTTTTACAGGACGGTCGTTTAAAAATTCTTGTCCGGAACAGCGGTAAGTTTGATTCTGCCCTAATTAAAGATGGAAAAGGTTTGGGTATCGACAATACACTAAAACGACTTAATCTGATCTATGGCCAGCAGGCCTCGTTTAGCATTAAAACACAAGTTGATAATACCGTGCTAACCGAATTGGAAATACCGCTCATCAGGTAAAAAGTGGACTATTCGGAAAACAGTTAATTTCGAACTCCATCATTTAAGAAACTTTGTGTCTATGAAAGCATTGATTATTGACGACGAACGACTGGCACGAAAGGAGCTCATGCGGTTGTTGGAAGAACATCCTTCCATTGAAGTGGTGGGCGAAGCCATGAATGCCGATGAGGCCGAAAAGTTGATCGACGAATTAAACCCCGATCTTTTATTCCTGGATATTCAAATGCCCGGAATTACGGGTATAGAGTTGGCCGGATTGA
>JBMSPY010000361.1:0-2466 GCA_049423005.1 Cyclobacteriaceae bacterium | reverse complement strand
GCAATCCATTGCCATTGGTATGGAGATTGGGATCCATAATGGAACGTTGGCCATTTATATTGCTCTGAATGCCTTAGAAAACAGCGCCATGGGAATTCCTCCTGCGATTTACAGTCTGATCATGTTCTTTACAGCTGCGGTGTTTGGATATCTGGTAAATGTTAAAAAGGAGGGGAGGGCTGTGGAATAGCGGGCCGGGCAAAAAAAAGGCTAATTCATTAAAATGAATTAGCCAAAGTTTTAGCGGTCCGGACGGGACTCGAACCCGCGACCTCCTGCGTGACAGGCAGGCATTCTAACCAGCTGAACTACCGAACCTTTTTTTCCCTCAGCCTGCTGCTGAAAGAGGGTGCAAATATAGCCCGACAACTAAAAAAACCAAACAAATACCCCGCTTCAAACGCTAAAAAGCTTAATTAAAGCCCCATTTTTTAGCGATTTCGGCAAAACAGTCCTCCCAATTATCCGCCTGACCCTCAATCCCGGCACTACTTAATATCCGATTGAAAATTAAACCAACTCCCAGTCCCTCTTTTCGCATCGAATAAATACTCTCTGAACCCGCCGTCTTGGATAACTTCTCACCCTCAACACCTACAACCAGAGGATGATGGACAAAGGCCACCCTTTCAAAAGCAGCGGCACCCAATATATTGGCTAAATGCATCTGCATGACAGTCGATTCCAATAGATCCTCGCCCCGAACGATCAAATCAACACCATAATGGGTATCATCTGAAAGACTGGCCAACTGATAGGAAGGCAATCCGTTTTTCCTTCGAACCTGTATCTGACACTTTTCCGCTGGAAGTTGAAACTGTTTTACCTTCTGATCGAGTTCATGGATTTTAATAACCTGATTATGAATTATTTCAGGTTCTGATCTTAACCTCCAGGAAACTTCTTCATGGGTGAGTGGAAGGCGTGCACGCACACACTTCCCTGAACACCCTTCGCCATGTGCTCCCGAGTACGAACGAGTACAACTGCAGGCAAAAATCAAGTCATTATAGGCGAGGTAATCCAGATGCTCCATATACATCATCAACCTGCTCATCTGGCTAAACCTTTGCTCAAAATCATACAAATCCCTTGGTCCTTCATCCCAGGGAATACCCAGAAAGCGGAGGGTGGAAAAAATGTCCTCTGCATACTCCGCACGATAGCGGTCGCGGTCAAGATCATCAATCCGCAATAAAATCTTCGCCCCGTAACGCCTGGCCAATCCCGCAGTCAAAATGAAAGAGGCCAGATTGCCCACATGGAGGTAACCGCTGGGCGTAGGTGCCAGTCTAGTGCGTCGATAGCTGATTTTTGACCCCTGCATAGCTATAATTCCTCGGAAATGACAAAAACGATCCCAATTTCTATCTTTGAGGTCATTTTTTCGCCTATGCTACTGGATTTTGAAAAGCCTATTGCTGAGTTGGAAAGCAAACTTCAGGATATGAAGCAGCTGGCCGATGAGTCGGACCGCTCGGTTATGGATGCCATCCGCGCTCTTGAAAAGAAAATCATCGACCTCAAAAAGGAAACATTCGAAAATTTAACCGGTTGGCAACGCGTCCAATTGTCGCGTCACCCGGACCGGCCCTATACCTTCGACTACATTTATGAAATGACCACGGACTTCATCGAGCTTCACGGCGACCGTCAGGTTTCCGATGATAAAGCGATGGTCGGTGGACTCGGAGCTATTGATGGTCAGACGTTCATGCTGATCGGTCAGCAGAAAGGTCGCAATACCAAACAACGTCAGCTGAGAAATTTCGGTATGGCCAACCCTGAGGGATACCGCAAGGCTCTTCGACTCATGAAGATTGCAGAGAAATTCAACAAGCCTATCGTTACGTTCATCGATACTCCCGGAGCCTTTCCTGGTCTGGAGGCCGAAGAACGCGGACAAGGTGAGGCCATTGCCCGCAACCTTCGTGAGATGTTCATGCTCAAGGTTCCGGTCATCTGCATCATCATCGGTGAAGGCGCATCTGGTGGCGCACTTGGTATCGGCATCGGCGACCGTGTGCTGATGCTGGAAAACACCTGGTACTCAGTAATCTCTCCGGAATCCTGTTCATCTATTTTATGGAGAAGCTGGGACTATAAAGAAAAGGCGGCCGAGGTACTCAAGCTTACAGCTTCCGATATGCTATCCAACAAACTAATTGACGGCGTGATTCGTGAGCCACTGGGTGGAGCACATACCGACGTTAAAACGATGTCTAATGAATTGAAAAAAGTTATCCTTTCAACCTATAAGGAATTATCGGCGATTTCGGATGAGGAACGAATTGCACAACGCATTGAGAAATTCAGTGCTATGGGCGTGGTTAAAGAAGGCTGAATTAATTTTCCATTATGAATCTGCACGTAATCGATACCGGTTTTTTTAAACTGGACGGTGGAGCTATGTTTGGCGTAGTTCCCAAATCCATCTGGCAACGTACCAATCCTGCAGATGAGCGC
>JBMSPY010000360.1:0-2467 GCA_049423005.1 Cyclobacteriaceae bacterium | reverse complement strand
AATATTGTCTGCAATCTCACGGAATACTGGTCCAGCTACACTGTTTCCAGTCTGAAGCGGTCCTTTTGGATTTTTGATCAACACAATGGCCGAATACTTAGGCGCATGCGCAGGGAAATAACCTACAAAGGATGTAATCCATTTACTGGTATAACGACCATGCTCAAATACCTGAGAGGTGCCCGTCTTACCGGCAATCCGATAGTGCGCATTCTTTAAATTCTTTGCCGTACCACGTTCAACCACTCCTTCTAAAAGTATACGAAGCTCATTCAATGTCTTTTGAGAACAAATCTTTGGATTGATGATCTCGGTTTCAAAACGCTGAACTTCCTCATCGGCCTGCATAACCGAACGAACGAAAATCGGTTTTATCATCTTTCCGTCATTAGCCACAGCATTGTACATAGCCAATGTATGCAAGGGGGTTATCTCGAAACCATAACCGTGACTCATCCAAGGTAACGTAATTCCACTCCAGGCTTTGTCAGTAGGACGGGTAATGCGTGGCATTTCTTCTCCAGCAATTTGTAAACCCAACGGCCGTGACATTCTCAATTCGTCCACGTACTCCAAAAATCGTTTCGGACTGGAACCAAAATGCTGATCAGCCAGACGAGCCATAGCGATGTTCGAGGACTGCTCAAAGGATCCTTGTACCGTGATCTTACCAAAACCTCCCTCGTGGTGATCACGAACAGGAATACCGTAGAAGGTTGTTACTCCATTTCCTGTATTGATCATGTCGTTGATAGATACACTGGTCTCTTCCAACAACGCAATCATTGTAACCAATTTGAACGTGGAGCCCGGCTCATACATACCGCGCACCGCATGGTTGAAACTTTCTGCATATCCAGTCCCCTCGCGCTTGAGGTTGGAGATAGCTCGCACCTCTCCGGTTTTAACTTCCATGACCACCACCGTTCCTTCATCGGCTTCGTGGGCAGCCATCGCACGGTGCAGACTCGTTTCAGCCACATCCTGTAGATTCACATCAATGGTTGTCTGAATGTCAAATCCGTCAACAGCCTTTTTATTGTTGGCATCAAATACCGGCTTCCAGTTGCCGCCACCAATTTTTTGAAACATGGCTTCACCATCAACCCCACCTAAAGCATGATCAAAACTGAATTCAAGACCGGCACCTTTTCCGTTTTCATTCACAAAACCAATGGTCCGGCGGCTGAGGTTGCTGAACGGACGGTAACGGATTTCGGATTTTTCAAAAATCACTCCACCCTTATAGCGTCCTTCACGGAAAACCGGCCAGTCCATCATTTGTTTTTTCGTATGATGATCAATCTGCTTCCGGTTCAAAATGACGTATTGCTTACGCGAAGACCGTGCGTCTAAAAGCAACTCCCGATAACCACGCTCCGAACGATCACCAAAATGACGAGAGAGCAACATGGCCAGCGAGTCGATTCCTTTACGGAAGACTCCCTCTGAGGGAAGCGTCGCATCGAAGGCCACACGGTAAAAAGGAAGACTCGTTGCCAGTAGGCTTCCGTTATCGCTGTAAATGTTACCGCGCGTAGGCTTTACTTTTTTCCACTGGAAGGTTACTTCCTCACCCATTTTTCTCCACTTATCACCTTCCACAATCTGAATGTGACCAATGCGCGCCGCAATAAACAGGGCGAACACCACCACACACAGGAAGGCCACGCGTACGCGGATTATTATGGAGCGCTTAATATCCATCCGGATCTACCTGAACTTTAAAGGGTGGGATCGTACTTTCTTCTAAACCCTGAGCTTTTACTTTCCTGGCTACTTCACTCTGCTTGCTGGAGTACATCAGCTGAGCTTTAATGGTGGTAAAATCGGCACGCAAATCCTCAACCTCCGTACGCGCCTGGTTAATGGCATGGACCGTCTGTTCGGCGTAGTGCGTGTTTCCGATGTAGATGAGACCGAGGGTGAATACAAAAAGTACACGCGGAAGGTGCCGGACTGGGAATCCATCTTCAAAATATTTTTCCAATTGCAGACGGCGCTCCAGTTTCGCAAAAAGCCCCTTGCCTTGTGTGGCCGGAGCTTTTGGCTCTTCCTGAATTGCCCTAAAAGTATTTTCTGCCATTGCTATCTTCTCTTCTTTATTTCTTGTCTCAATAGTTAAATCCTCACATTCTGACTGCGACTCTCAATTTGGCACTTCGCGCCCGGGCATTCCTGGAAATCTCCTCCTCTGTAGCTCCTACCGGCTTTCTTCCTTCCGATGCAAAAGGCTTCAGCGGATTTCCGAAGAAATCTTTTTCGACTTCCCCGAAAATTTTTCCGGTGGCCATGTAGTTCTTGACCATCCGGTCTTCCAGAGAATGGTAGCTCATCACCACCAACCGGCCTCCCGGCTTAATCACCTCACCACACTGGAGCAGAAATTCTTCCAGGTCCTTTAACTCCTCATTGACTTCGATCCGAAGGGCCTGAAAAACCTGGGCAAACCATTTGTTTTCTTTTC
>JBMSPY010000359.1:0-2470 GCA_049423005.1 Cyclobacteriaceae bacterium | reverse complement strand
GGAATACCTTACCCCAGGAGGAAAACTAGTTTCAGGTACGCAAACGGCCTGGGTCCTTGCTCTGAATTTTGATATGCTACCAGAAAACATGCGCGCCGGAGCTGCAGAGAAGCTCGCTGAAAACATTAAAAGCTATAACAATCACCTGACCACCGGATTTTTAGGCACGCCTTTTCTGTGTCACGTACTCAGTCGGTTTGGTTATGCTGATCTGGCGTACACCTTATTGCTTCAGGAAACCTATCCATCCTGGCTGTATCCGGTAAAGATGGGCGCTACAACAATTTGGGAGCGATGGGATGGAATTAAGCCGGATAGTACATTCCAGACACCTGGTATGAATTCATTCAATCATTATGCTTACGGGGCTATTGGAGATTGGATGTACCGGGTTGTGGCGGGCCTTGATACGGAGGAATCTGGTCCTGGATATAAAAAGATCACCGTCAAGCCTTTGATTGGAAAGGGGCTTAATTCAGCAGACGCCAGCCTGGAGACGCTCTATGGAAAAGCCAGGTCATCCTGGAAAAGGGAAGGTGCTGTCACTGAATTTACCATTGAGATACCGGCCAATACCACAGCAACAATTTTTCTCCCGGCAAAAAACAGTTCTTCGATAACTGAAAGTGGCAAAGCGATTGAAACCGCCGAAGGCCTTAAAATGGGAGGTTCTGAAGGAAATTTTGTGCGAATTCAGGCAGGTTCCGGAAACTACCAATTCAGGATCAATGGGGATTGACTTTTAGGTTGCTTACCTTATTTTTGGGGACAAAATTTACAAAACATGTTTGAGCAAAACGTAGGCGACGGAGCCAACACCTTTTTGATCATTATTGCCTGTATCATTGGATTTGTCGCAGCAGTAAGCTTTCTAGACAATCGTAAGACTACCAAGGAAAACGAGGAGCATTAATCAATCCTTAGCCATCCCGACATTATTTTTCAGTGTCGGTTTGGGTTAATTTCTCCAACTCCTCTTTAAAGCCACCGCTCAAAATAGGAAAGCGGCACCAGCTTCTAGGATCCACATTCCAGTCATCAAAATGGAAGGAAGGCGCTAATCTTTCCCTCTTCCATTGGTTCGCAGACCATAACCGGAAAAACCGGATGATGGATTGTTTCAATCCAGCTGAATCCTCAAATTTTTCTCTTAGTGCATCGTAAACCTGAATTGGTGATCGGCGTTGAGCAATGGCTTCTTTTTCAATGGCCAAAAGCAAATCGTAGGGCATCAAATCTTTTTCATCCGTCTGTGCGCGTTCCAACGGACGAAGCTCCGCTGTAGGTTGAAGTTCGTTTACACCCTGTAAACCGGCATACCCCAGATTTTTCTCTGCCCAACGAAGCCAGTTCAGAATAAAAGGCTTTGACACACCAGCAATCGGAGCGAGGCTACCACTAGTATCCCCATCCATAGTAGCATAGCCTACGTCACCTTCGCTGCGGTTAGAGGTGGTTAGCAAAACCGATTTGGTCACATTAGCCAACATCCAGATTATGGGTGAGCGAGATCGTGCCTGAATGTTTTGTAAGGCAATGTCATCAGTATTCCAATCTAAACTTCGTCCGATGGCTTCTTCTATTTTGCTACGGTAAGCCAAAACCTGATCTTCTACAGACCATGTAAAAAATTTGGCACCAATAGACTCAGCCAATTTGCTGGCAGAGTTCAGGGTTAATTCTGATGAATTGGATGTAGCCTGATAGGCTGTATAGAGAATATGGTTAACGGCTTCTTTATCACTTATGGTCACCACTTCATCGTAACCCAAGGCACGCCAGAAATTTTTCCAACCAAGGCTTTCTGATGCCCGGGCTATCATTTCTGCAACCAGCACAGCACAGGCCGAAGAGTCGGCACCACCACTTAAGCTCAGTGTATATCCGCCAGCTCCAGACTTTCGCAGGTAATCAAATAACGCCAATGAAGCGGCCTGAGCGAATTCCTCTTCCTGACTGTTGAATTCATCCGGTTCCGGTGTCAGTGGAGTAACTTCATCAAAGTCTACTTCCAGGACCTGGACAACAAATGGATGAAAAGAAAGTCTGGGACTTCTGCACAAAAGTTTACCTCCAGAGCCTAAAAGGATATCGCCGTCGTAGATAACCTTACCTGCTTCGTTTCCAAGTTGATTGACCATTAGGAAATAGGAGTTGAAGAGCAGCGAGCTATCGGTAACAATCTTTTCGCGGACCTTACTTTTTCCAAATGCAAAGTGGCTGGCACTGGGGTTGAGAATCAGTTCGGCGCCACGCGCACAATGTTGTGCGGCGAGACGAACGGGGCGCCAGGCATCTTCACAAATCTCAAAACCAAACACTATACCCTTACAATCAAACAATAGGTCACCGGCCGGAATGGCTCCAAGATTGGTTTCCAAGGTAACCACCTCTCCTGCTTTCCAAGGACAAAACCATCTAGGTTCGTAATGGATTCCATCGCCAGGAAGATTTTGCTTGAGAGCAATAC
>JBMSPY010000358.1:0-2475 GCA_049423005.1 Cyclobacteriaceae bacterium | reverse complement strand
CAGCCGAATCGGTTTAAATCCATCAACGAGGTTCCTCAAAGAGGCATCACACTCTCAACCAAATCGATTCTTCGAGCCAAAAACATCCTTTGTTGTTTGGAGGGAAACAAAAAATCAGCTTTACTAAATCTGCTAGATGATGGCGTAATAACGGACGCCCCAATTGGCGCCCTTAAGAAACATCCAGCATTGCATATCCATTTGGGACCTTCGATTTCCGTTAATCCGGCTGCCTCGTGAACAGACGAAAGGCTCTGATCACCAGCGGGTTGGGTGCCCTACTCCCATTCACCGGAGAATTAAAAGCTGGGGATTTCGCATATCACCAATCAGAAAATTTAAAAATTGGAATGGCGGGCTATTCATTCGCCCATTACAAAGGAAATATAGATCAAGTCATTTCCGTGATGCAGGCCACCGGGGTAAATCACATGACCTTGAAGGATTTTCAACTCCCCTACTCTTCCAATCAGGAGCAAGCAGCAGCGATCATCACGAAGTTACGCACTGCAGGAATTGAGCCTTATGGACTCGGTGTGATTTATATGGAAAGCGTGCAGGATGTAGAAAAGTTTTTTGCTTATGCGGCTACCGCCGGCATTTCCCTCATAATTGGATCTCCGGCACCCGAATTACTTCCTGCAGTTGAAGAGAAAGTAAAGACTACCGGAATTCGTATTGCTATACATAACCATGGGCCCGAAGACAAGCGTTATCCAGATATTGATTCCATTTATGCACTAATTAAGAACAAGAACTCAGGCATGGGTATTTGTCTGGATGTTGGGCACTCCTTCCGATGCGGTCATGACCCAGCTGACATGCTGAAGCGTTACGGTAGCAGAGTAATGGACATGCACATTAAAGACGTAACGGAACCAATACCGAGTGGTACCTCGACAATTCCCGGACGCGGAAAGCTAAACCTTAGGGGTGTATTTGAAGCAGCCGTTTCGATGGGTTATCAGGGATTTTGCAGCCTTGAATACGAACGACCTGGTGATCCGGCATTGGGCATCGCCGAAAGCATTGGTTACATGAAGGGGCTGATGAAGGGACTCTCCCGTTGATTTCAACCGTAAAAAGTTAATCCCACGTCTCAATTTTTCCGTCGCCAATCCGGCATTGTGTATCTTCGCGGCTTCTAAAATTCACACATGATTGCCGTCGACGGAGTAGGCGTTGAATTCAGTGGTACCACCCTATTCAGCAATATTACTTTTAACATCAATGAAACGGACCGTATTGCCCTTATGGGTAAAAATGGAGCCGGAAAGTCAACCTTATTAAAAATACTGGCTGGTGTATCCAAGCCTACCTACGGTAAGGTTTCGGCTCCTAAAGACGCAGTCATTGCCTACCTACCGCAGCATCTGTTGACGAAGGATGACAGCACGGTTTTTGAGGAGGCCGCTAAAGCATTTTCGAAGATTCTTGGCATGAAAGCGCGTATGGAGGAGCTCAACAAAGAGCTCGAAACCAGAACCGACTACGAGTCAGACGCTTACGCAAAGATCATTGAGGAGGTCTCAGAACTCAGTGAAAAATACTATTCCGTTGAAGAAATCAATTACGACGCCGAAGTAGAAAAAACACTAATGGGCCTCGGCTTCGAGCGCAGCGATTTCAACCGTCCCACAACTGAGTTTTCCGGAGGATGGCGCATGCGCATCGAACTGGCAAAAATTCTTCTGCAAAAGCCTGATCTGATTTTATTAGACGAACCAACCAACCACATGGACATCGAGTCTATTCAGTGGCTGGAAGAATTTTTGGTTAATCAAGCCAAGGCTGTAATTGTCATCAGTCACGATAAAGCTTTTGTCGATAACCTGACCAACCGGACCATTGAGATTACCATGGGTCGGATCTATGATTACAAAACCAACTACAGCCATTACCTGCAACTCCGTAAAGAACGTCGGGAACAACAGCAAAAGCATTTTGACGAACAACAACGACAGATTGCAGAGATCACCGAGTTTATTGAACGATTTAAAGGAACCTACTCAAAAACACTTCAGGTACAATCGCGGGTGAAGATGCTCGAAAAGATAGAAATTGTTGAAGTGGATGAAGTAGATACTTCGGCTCTGAACCTAAAATTTCCTCCGGCGCCTCGCTCAGGTAATTATCCAGTGATCGTGACGGAGCTCACCAAAGCGTATGGTGAACACCTTGTCTTTAAAGATGCCTCGCTGACCATTGCACGGGCTGAAAAAGTTGCCTTTGTGGGCAGAAATGGAGAGGGTAAATCAACCATGATCAAAGCCATCATGGGTGAAATTGACTACGAGGGAAAAGTGCAGGTAGGTCATAACAGCATGATCGGTTATTTCGCACAAAATCAGGCCTCGCTTTTAGATGGCGAGATGACCGTATTCGAAACGATCGATCGGGTTGCGGAAGGCGACATCCGGACTAAGATCAAAGACTTGCTTGGAGCCTTTATGTTTGGTGGGGATAGCATCGATA
>JBMSPY010000357.1:0-2491 GCA_049423005.1 Cyclobacteriaceae bacterium | reverse complement strand
TATTGAGTTAAACATTGAAACGACCGGAAACCTTCGTATTGAAGGTAAGGTTATTGGTAATGTGATATCAAAATCAAAGGTGGCTCTTGGTCCGGTAAGTGCGGAGACTGGTGATATCATTGCATTAAATGCAGACATAGAAGGAGAAGTGAAGGGCAACCTCGAAATAGGTGAACTGCTTACTCTTAAATCACCGGCAGTAGTGGATGGGGATATTCAAACCTCAAAACTTGTTGTCGAGTCCGGCGCAACTTTTAATGGAAGATGTCTCATGGGAAAAAACCGGAGCCTAAGAATTTCTGATAATGAGTCCCGGTCCGGAGAAGCCAAGACAGCTTAATCCATTTCTTAAATACAGCTCACTGGCCATCCAGATGGCGGCTGCCATTGGCCTGGCTGCCTGGGTGGGCTACAGGCTTGATGCTCGTGCGGAAACCAGCCCGCTTTTTTTGATCATTTTGGTTCTTGCCGCCTTTTCAGGGTTACTGTACCGGTTATGGCTGGACCTGAAAAATGAAAAATGAAGAGATTCAGATTCTTAATCTTATGTGTTGCTGTTTCCTTAGCGGAAACTGCGATTCTTTGGCTGCTGGCCATTAAGAGCTCTGTTTCGATTCCATCATTATGGATTGAAACGCTTGTTTTCTATGTGATACTGACGGTGGCATTACATGCAATACTTCCTGTTTCCTTACCCCCGGTGGCATTCGGTTCCCGATACTTATTTACGCTGGTTTCCCGGTTTATGATTACCGTTGCATACATGGTTATTTCGGGAATTATTGCTCCGGAGGGAATCCTTCCAAATACCTTGTTCATCCTTTCTAATTATGTCCTTTTTCTGGCTTTAGAAGTGGCCTATCTCTTTCAAAGTCTGAATGGCCCAAAAAAGGGCAGAATGACCTGAATTTGCCCAAATATTCCCGCTTCAGGGTTTCATTTTGAGCGATTAATCCATAGTTTTGCAGGCCTTTTTTACCTATCAATGTTGGATCAGCTCAAATCACGGAAAAACAGCTTTTTAGGAGTCCTCACAGCGATTCTTGTTACGGTCAGTTTGACTGTATCCAATGCGGCTTCGGAAAGTTCTGAAGGTGGTCCGCTGAATGTCAGTGAAGTCATTTTACACCACGTACAGGACGATCATGTGTGGCATTTTGCCGATGGGCTGGTTCTGCCCCTGCCTGTTATCGTTTATTCAGATTCCCTTGGTCTGGATATTTTTTCTTCTGCGAATTTTTACGACGAACATCACAATATTGTTCCTTTCAAAGGATACAAACTTGAGCATGGACACATTACACTTGAGGCATCCGGAAAATCAGTTCTTGATTTCTCTATTACCAAGAATGTAGCGATGTTGTTTGTGAATGTTGCTCTGATACTATTTGTATTTCTAAGTGTTGCTGCAGGCTATCGCAAAAATGCGGGTAAGGCGCCATCAGGAATTCAATCTTTTATGGAACCGATTATCCTTTTTGTGAAGGATGAAGTGGTGAAGCCGAACATTGGTCCAAAATATGAGCGCTATCTGCCTTATCTGCTAACCCTTTTCTTTTTTATTCTTTTTGGAAATCTGCTTGGATTGCTTCCTGGCGCAGCAAATCTTACCGGAAACATTGCGGTAACTATGGCATTGGCCGTTTTTACTTTTCTGATTACTTCCTTCAGCGGAAATAAATCATACTGGTCTCATATTTTCTGGACGCCTGGTGTTCCGCTTCCGCTGAGAGTGATTATTCTCCCCGTTGAAATCATCGGAATCTTTACAAAGCCATTCTCATTGATGGTTCGTTTGTTTGCCGCCATCACTGCAGGTCATATTGTTTTGTTGAGCTTGCTTTGTCTCACCTTTATTTTCCATAGCTGGGGTGCCGGTATTGGTGCTTCCATCTTTGTCATATTTATTAACCTGATCGAGTTGCTTGTGGCCGGAATCCAAGCGTATGTGTTCACGTTGTTCTCATCGTTGTACATTGGATTGGCTGTTGAGGAGCACGATCATCATTAGTTGAAATTAAATGGGGTTAAAACCCTTGAAGATACTCCGGGAAAATCCCGGACTTATTTAAACTGTAAACCGTAAACGTATGTCATTAGGTTTATTATTGGACATCAGCTACGCGATCATGGGTGCCGGAATCGGTGCCGGATTGGTAGCAATTGGTGCCGGAATCGGTGTTGGTCGTATCGGTGGTTCAGCCATGGAAGCCATGGCGCGCCAGCCTGAGGCAGCCAATAAGATTCAGGGTTCCATGCTGATCATCGCAGCCCTTGTTGAGGTTGCTGCGTTGTTCGCGCTGGTGATCTGCTTCCTTATTTCTAACAAGTCATAAGGAAAAAAATCTGAAGGACCTGTCCATGGCGATTGGCCGGACAGGACCTTCTTTTAAATTTTAAAAACAGAAATTTAGAAATATGGACTTACTAACCCCCGGCACCGGTCTTTTATTCTGGCAATCGGTTGTGTTCATTGCACTGTTCCTGTTCC
>JBMSPY010000356.1:0-2506 GCA_049423005.1 Cyclobacteriaceae bacterium | reverse complement strand
AGGGGTGAGTCATTACTTTGGATTAAACGATCGCTATCTGCAAGCATAGTGGCCTGAGCCGCTACTTCATCGGAGCTGCTCAGCCCTTTGTAGATTCGAACCTTGTCATTGACTTTGGCTCCTGTAATAACTGCTGTTGGGATAAAATGATCTTCATTTTTCAGAAAGACCACTGAGCGTGTGCCTAAATTCAACACACTGGAAGCAGGAAGCCATAAACCTTCCTCTGCTCCGGCTGAAATTTCTACAGAAACCAATGAGCCAATCGTCAACCCGAATGCATTTAGGTAAACGCGTGCTTTTCTAAATGCATTTTGTTCCGATCCGTCCGGTTCGATTAAAAAAATTGATCCGCTAAAGGAGTCTCCATTTTTAGTCGTGCCTCGAATGGATTGACCGGGTTTCAGCAATTCAAATTCGGATTCCTTAATGCTCAAATCCAACCGAACCCGATGACCTTCGGTCAGATAAAAGAGATCTTGTCCGGCACTGACAAAGTCTCCTTTGCGGAGGGTATTTCCGGCAGTAATCGATTTTGATTCAGAGGTCGAGCCTGACATCATATCGGTTTTTTGTCTTGCTGAATTCATTGATCGCTCAGCTTCCCGAACGGGCTGTGCTTGAGGTATCCCAGCTAAAAGATAGCCGTCCACACGACTAACTACAGGAATGGTTGTCAGTATGGATCCTGTTTTGATTTTGCTGATCAGTTCATCACTGAAACCAAGAATGGTTAGCCGTTGTTGTGCTGAAACAACCACAACACTTCCGGGATCTTTCGAAGATTCAATAAAATTACGTTGGGCTTCAAGAGCCTCCTGACTGTAAATGGTCGCCAGTACTTGTCCTTTCTTCACCCGCGTAAATCCTGCAGCAGCATGTAGCGTTTCAATTCTTCCTGACAATCGGGTGGTAACAGTTCGGATGGATCGGGTATCGTAGTTTACAATTCCTTCGGCCTTGAGGATATGATCATGTGCCGAATACGTTCCACGGATGGTCTTCACCTGGGCAAAAATTCTTTGGGTAGGCGACTCCGTTGCCGAACGTTCATCGGCAGTAAGCGGTTCGCCGCTACCTTGACTGTTCTTGGCGACCAACTCCATGTTGCAGACCGGACAAACGACAACCGTTGCTGATTCTACGGTTGGATGCATCGGGCAGTAGTAGCCACCACTTTCTGATGTGGCTTTTTCCTTCGTACAACCTGCCACCAGCAGAAGTACGGCAATCACTAGTGCTGAATTAATTTTCAAGAAGTTTTTCATAGGCTGCAGTCATGATAAAAAGTGATTCCTTTTTCTCCAGATATTCCTGTTCTGCCATCGTTAAGGCTTCCAATCCATCCAGTACCATTGGCAGTTGCTCACGATTTTCTTCCCAGGCTATTTTAAGGGCATCGTAGTTTCGGCTGAGCGCGGGAAGAATTTCCTCCTCGTATCGCCTGAGTTGTGCGGTCATGCCTTTGATTTGTGCACTCATTCGGTTCAGCATGCCCCTGGTCTCCAGTAATCGGGCGGAGCGCTCTTGTTTCATGGCGTCAATCTCTCTGGACATTCCGGCAACTTCAGCTTTATACATCTTCGCCGACCATGGCGCTACCGGAATGGTAAACATAGCCATCGCAGTGAATTGATCCGGCATGTTGCTGTACGATTGCATGTGGTCAAACCGAAGACGGACATCCGGCTTATTCTGCAGCGATTGAATTCGCTGATTCAACTTCATCACCTTGATTTCCTGGTCAATACCCAGAATATCGCTTCGCCGCACGGCCAATGATGACGTGTCACTTAAGGCCAGTGTCTGCTGAAGGCCTGTAATTGGTTGTATGGTGAACGGCTCTTCTTCAGGAATATTCATCAGTGTCGCCAAACGTACTTGCTGTTCTGTGATGGATGCCTCGATCATAGACCGCATATTTTTTATTTCAGCAATGCGTGCCTGAGCGCGGTAAACGGCGGTGGCCGGTCCTTGGTTGTAGGCGACACGGATCGAAGCCGACTCCGACAGTAGCGTCAGTATTTGCTCCGTCTGATCGAGTTTACGCAGTTTTTCCAACGCTAATGACCAGGTGTAATAAGCTTCCCGCGCTTCATAACGTAATTCATTCCACTGCTGAAGTCGTCGTAACTCCTCGGATTTGGATCGCTCCAACATATATTTTTTGTTCGCTTGAAGCTTGTTCTTATTGGGAATGGTTTGCTCTACGGAAATCATCAGAGATCCCTGGTCCAACTCACCATTCTCATCCAGATGCTCTGGATCGTGTCCGCCCAAAGCAGGGTAGGGCGTCATAAACGTTCCAATACCCGCCATAGGAGCCATCCATGCCGTGGCACCTTCTGCATATTTTTCCAAAGCTTCAGCGCGACTTTTATAGCCGGCCAACATAGGATTGTTGCGCTCAACTTTTTCAAGGACCTGGTCCAGGGTAAGCGGCTGACTGATGGCTTGAACCACCACGAACGCAACGAACAAGGCGCTGATCAGGAATTTACTTTGA
>JBMSPY010000355.1:0-2481 GCA_049423005.1 Cyclobacteriaceae bacterium | reverse complement strand
AATCGGTAAGGGACGCTGGTATTACCCCCAAAAAAGTATCAGGCTCAAACAATACCGAATTGTGAGATAACCCAACCATCGTGTTAGGAAACTTTTCCTTAATCAATAGGTAGGCAGCCCGGTGTGCCGTTGAAATGTTTCGCAAAACTTTAAAAGCTAATACCGGATTCCTTCGAAAAGGCGGAAACTGACCCGATAAATCCCCTAAACTTAGGTAAAGGTTTGGCTCATTGAAGGTATTCCACCAGGTTACCCGATCACCAAAAGTTCGGACAACTTGTTCCACATAGTTCAGCCATATTTTTACCGCGTGTGCACACGACCAACCTCCTAATGCACCAAACCAAATTGGATTTTCAAAATGATGCAGTACCAGCATGATTCGAACTCCTCTATTTCTTAATGCATCAATTAAATCTAAGTAGAATTTAACAGCCTGCTCATTTAATGGCTCGTAAGGACACTTTTGTAATCTGCTCCATAACAGACTCATCCGGTAATTGGGAGCAAGGTTGGCTATAACTTCAACATCAGTCTTCCATAACAGCTCGTGATCGGTTGTATTATGGAAAACGGAACCATCCTTAGCCTTTAAGCCAACCCACTCGTGACCACCAGCGGACTCTATTTGGGCCGCTGCCGTGCTGGTGCCAAAAACGAATTCCTTAGGAAATTCAATCAATGTTTTTTCTGCTCATGCGCATGCCCTTCCCAGGACGAATGCAGCTTGTGAAAAATATGATGCAGATCGGTGATCTTAACCTTAATAACCGAATCAGGAAGATTTGCCGCAACGGCTGAATTAAAGGAGGCAGAAGAATCACGCAAGGTGAGCAGTGTATTGCGAACCTCTTCATTATTGACACGGTCTGGAAGTGAAGCAACCGACCACGCTTCTGCAGATGCCGCCATATCATCAGCTAAGTCACGTGCAGGCGCCAGATTGGAAGAGTCGTAAACAGGGTGATACGCTGCAGCCATCAAATCGTGAAAAGCTTCCATTTCTTTCCACTCTTCTTCAGATTTGGATTCCTTGCTGGTGCAGGAAACAGCTACAAAAAAAAGACCTGCCAATACTATCGCAATATTTTTCATGATGGGGTGATTTTTTACAAAATTAATACTCTTAACCAATTCGGCGTGTGACTATCTCTGCCAACAACAATAAGCCCTCACGCAATACCGCGTCTTTCATTCCATTAAGATCATCCGGTGCGTTTTCCTTGACCTTTACCTTGGTGTCTAGTGAAGCCTGAGACTTTTTCTTTTCTGCCTCCTCCATCTCTTTACGACGGGCCGACTCATTCAGCGATACACGGGTTTGATTCATGTTCTGACGGAGCTCTTCCGTTTCAGCCAAATACTCCCTCAACTTGGGATCCGTTTTGATGCGGTCTTGTAACGATTTGTTCAATCCAGCCACCATCTTATCATTAACCTTATTCACAGATTGAAAATTTGCCGCCGGAATCTGATCCCATGGCAAAGCTGCTTTCTGTGAACTTTCTCCGAACTTATCCGCATCATACGCCCCCTTGATCACCACATCCGGCACAACGCCTTTATGCTGCGTGCTGCTTCCGCTTACACGATAAAACTTTTGCAGGGTAACTTTTAGCTCCCCTACCGGCTCGGTATTACCAATCATTCTGCTCAGATCAATCACCTGCTGAACCGTGCCTTTTCCAAATGTCGACTCTCCGAAGATCACTCCACGCTTATAATCTTGAATGGCACCAGCGAAAATTTCGGAAGCCGAAGCACTAAATCGATTGGTCATCACCATCAGGGGCCCCTCCCACGCTACTGCAGGATCATTATCTGCCTGTACATCTACACTGTTATCAGATCCCTTTACTTGAACGACAGGGCCATTCTTTATAAAAAGTCCAGTCAAATCAATAGCCTCAGTCAAACTTCCGCCTCCGTTGTTCCGCAGATCGACTATCAATCCAGCTACGTTTTCAAGTTTTAATTCTTCTATAAGCTTTCGAACGTCACGCGTGGTGCTTCTGTAATTAGGATCTTTCCTCCGTAGGGCGTCAAAATCCATGTAAAAACTGGGGAGCTTAATCACCCCAAGCTTCACCGTTCCGGAACCGGTCTTGTATTCAATGACCTCCTTGTTGGCAGCCTGATCTTCTAACTTAATCTTATCGCGAACCAGCGTTAGAATTTCAGTTGGTCCATTGATGCCGGTAGCGGCCGGAATCACCTGCAACCTTACCGAAGTTCCTTTGGGACCTTTAATCAGTTTAACCACATCATCCAGACGCCAACCAATGACATCGACCATTTCTCCATCTACACCCTGACCTACTGCGGTGATGAGATCATTGGGATGAAGTTTTCCGCTTTTGTCAGCCGGACCACCGGGAACAATTTCAAATATTTTCGTGTAATCATTATCCTGCTGGAGGCGTGCACCAATTCCTTCTAGAGACAAACTCATGTTTTGCTTGAAGAGATCAGAAGCCTTCG
>JBMSPY010000354.1:0-2508 GCA_049423005.1 Cyclobacteriaceae bacterium | reverse complement strand
TCTAAAATAGATAGTTTGTTGGTTTCTGGTATGGTGGGACTTGAGGCTGCTGCCATTTATACAACAACTTTCTATATGGCAACTGTCATTGAGGTGCCTAAGCGCGCCATGACTCAATCAGCAACTGCGGTTTTGTCCATTGCCTTTGAGAAGGGGAACCTAAAAAATGGAGAACGGATTTACCGGCAAACTGCCTTAAACCAATTGATTATCGGTGGACTACTCATGATCGGGCTGTGGGCAAATACGTCAAATATATTTGAGATTATGCCGAAAGGAAACCTCTACTCCGCAGGCGCCAACGTCATTCTGTTCATTGGATTAACAAGGCTAATTGATATGTCCTTTGGACCAAGCAGCGAGGTAATTGGACTTTCGCGCTACTATTGGGTTAATCTGGTGGTCATCAGTTTCCTGGCGGTGGCTTCAGTGGTTATGAATCTTTACCTCATACCCCGTATGGGAATTGATGGTGCTGCGGTTGGAACTCTGATTGCCATACTTAGCTATAATCTCATTAAATTCATTTTCATCACCATAAAAATTGGAATTCAGCCTTTCAGCAAATTTACTGTTCGCTCTCTTGTTGTAATCGGTATGACCGTCGGTCTTAACCTGATGATTCCGGATTTTGAAAATGTCTGGGTAGATGTGTTGATACGCTCTTCAGCACTGAGTTTATTTTATGCAAGTTTTATTTTAGCATTTAATTGCTCACCTGAAGTCACGGAGCAATTTGACCTGATCAGAAAAAAATTAGGACTTACTCGGTCACTCTGAAGCTGATACCTAAAATCATTTATCCCAAGCGGTTTGCATGACGGGAGGCAAGCTTCCATTTATTTCCATTTCTGATATAAACTTCAGTAAAAAATAAATTCGTCTCGCTCCTGTTTCCGTTTAGGGATACAGTAAAGCGCCCTTTTCCTGTTACCACAGCTGATCGTCGATATACTCTTACATGCATTTCAGAAATTGAAATATCGTGATAGATAAGTTTCCCCTTAAAATCTTCGATAAATTCTTTTTTGGTTTGTACCCATCCATTCGAATGAATATAAGAAAGACGCTCATCCAGAATAATATTAAGAGAATCTGTTTTTCCCTCAACCATCCACCGAAATTTTGTTCGGGATAAATTCATGATGGCACTTTCTTCCTTCGTCTGTGCGAAGGAGCTCAAAGTCATAATAAAAGCCAAAACATTTAAGATTTTTACCATAAGTGTGAGATTATATTCACATTGTTTTTAAAAAATCAGCCATTTTTTCTGCTAAATGCGCACGAGAAAATTCAGCTGCCCTGCCTGGAAGCTTTTCAATCAATACTGAACCCAGCCAGGACTTGTAACTGTTTTCGAGCAATTCAATTATACCTTTTTCATCTTCGGATTCCACCATTTTACCTGCTCCTGTATCAGATAAAACTACTGCTGCATCACCAGAAGCCGGCCCAATGGCAAGGACAGGCAACCCCGTAGCCAAATATTCAAATAATTTACCAGGCAAAAATCCCTCTGCATCTTTATATCCGGTGAGGATCAATAAAACCGCAGATGTTTGTCCATATAATTGGATCAATCGGGAATGATCTACAGGAGGTTCAATAATAACCGATTGAGTTAATACAGGATCAGCTTTTACCAGATTCAGAAATTTTGTATGAACCTGACCTGTGAACCGAAGCTCAATTTTTCCCAGTAATTTCTTTTCAACAATCCACCGACTGAAAACTTTAAGAAATGGTTCAGGGTTGCAGGCGGGATGAAGAATCCCAACATGACGAATAATAAAATTGGAAGTCCTGCCATGAATTAGATTTTTGAAATCATCGGAATCATACCCGTTGGTAAAAACCTCCACCCTCCTGCCTGCAAGCGCTCCAATCTGTGTGGAATAAAACTTCGAAACTGTAGTAACCGCATCTGCCGCCTTAAGCACCTTGTGCTCAAGTCTCTTGTGTATTGAGAGTGCCAAGCGAGTAGGTCGCAGATTCAAAAGAAATCCCCAGGTTGACCATGGATCCCTGAAATCTGCAAGCCATTTCAAACTTGGTATTTGTCTCTTAAGTCCAAGACCAATCAGATGCACACTGTGCGGAGGGCCGGTAGTGATAACTGTATGAATTTCATTATCCTGAATAAAGCTTTTAAGAAATCTTACCGACGGCCTTACCCAGAAAACTCTCGGATCAGGAATAAAAAAATTGGCACGAATAAAACCAAGTATACCACCCGGCTTATTCAGAGATGATTGACCACTCTTTGATTTTCCAAAAAAAGACTGAATCCGCTCCACTATCCTGTATGGTTCCCAGATTGGAAAATGTAAAACCTCCAGGTTTTCAGGCACATCATCAAGAAGTGAGGAATCCTTCAATTCAAAATGAGGATTTTCAGGAGTGAAAACTATGGGCTCAATTCCAAATGAAGGAAGATACTTGACAAACTTCAGCCACCGCTGAACACCACTGCCACCCGAAGGCGGCCAGTAATATGTGATGATTAAG
>JBMSPY010000353.1:0-2510 GCA_049423005.1 Cyclobacteriaceae bacterium | reverse complement strand
GCTTTTAAGGTAACCTCATCCCAGGCGCCGCTGCGGTAATAGTCGTAAGCAATGACAGGAAGTTTTTCCTTGGCCAGTTGTTCCAATTCAAAAATATTCAGGGCCGTTACTGAAGGATCACTTATTGGATTTTCTACAAAGGCATCAGAGGTCGCATGACTATTGGCCTTTAGTACTGTCCCGGCTGTAAGACCTCCGGCTGTCAGCAAGGATTTTTTAAGAAAATCTTTTCGGTTCATAGGGTAAGGGGTTAAAGTGAAAGTACAAATACCCCTTCAATTGCTCAAGTTATTTATGGAACAGCGAATAGATTGAATGCTGGGGCTTCGGATTAAAAACAGCCTGCTTATCTTTATCCTTAACACATGAACCAAATCATTCAAATCCTATTATGGCTTTTTTTAGCGTCTGCCCTATATGCGCAGCAGATTGAGTCCACATCATTCACCGATCTGTTTTATGGATCCATGAAAACCGGCGTTTCCTGCTACCGGATTCCGGCACTTACCTCTACTCCAGGCGGTGTTCTACTGGCTGTTGCCGATGAACGAGTTCCTTCATGTAAAGACCTTGGTCAAAACGAAAACATCAATATTGTACTACGCAGTAGTTCAGATCAGGGACGGACGTGGTCGGAATTGGTAACAGTTCTGGATTTTCCGGATGGTCAGTCTGCCTCTGATCCCTCGTTTGTGGTAGATCGTGAAACAAAAGAGGTTTTTCTGTTTTACAATTTCATGGATCACGGTAAGGCCAAGGGTACATTCCGTTTTCAGTACATCAAAAGTAAGGATGACGGACGCACCTGGTCGGAACCAGTTGATTTCACAGAACAGGTGATTAAACCGGAATGGAAAAATTCTTTTGTATTCATCACATCAGGTAATGGAGTACAAACGCATGATGGTAAGCTACTTCATACACTTGTTCATGTATCGGAGAAAGCCGCTTTCGTTTTTGCTAGTAACGATCACGGAAAAAACTGGTATCGTTTGGATTACCCATTGATTCCAGGTGATGAATCTAAAGTGATAGAATTAGCCGACGGGCGGTGGCTGGTCAGTTCCCGAGTCAACAATCTTGGCTATCGGTTTGCGCATTTTTCTTCAGATCAGGGAAAAACGTGGCAATCGATGGAACAAAAGGATTTAATTGATCCGGGATGCAATGCGGCTGTATTGCAAATTCCCATGAAAGGAAATCGCGCAAAAAAATCTTCGACTCTTTTCATAAATAATGCAGATGCTTCAAAACGAATTAATCTATCCATCAAGAAGAGTCTGGATGGCGGGATGACCTGGGGTGAAGGAAAAACGCTTTACCCGGGCAGTGCAGCTTATGTTTCCGCAACCGAACTAGCAAGCGGAGGAATTGGTTTACTCTTTGAGCGGGATGGGTATGGGAAGATTTCGTTTACTCACTTGAGCCTGAAGGTAATCCGCTCACTCAAAAATTAAATAAAAATCCAACTTGAAAGGATCAGGATTACCTTATGGTAAGCGAATTGAAAAACCACTAGCCAAAAAGTAATTGCGGGATTTATCTACAAAACTTAGGCCAGCTGAGAAATCAATTTGAAGATGAGGAAGAACAAGCCAGGTCAAACCTGCATCAACTCCATGCTCCTCAAAATTCGCCTTTCGGATAAAATCAAAATACTCTATAAAAAGTCCGATTTTAGTTGTAGGAAGATAATTGAAGCACATGGAGGCGGTGAACATTTCGTCACGGTAAAATCCGTCCCACAGAAAACCTACATTGTAGTTCATCGCTAGTTTATCAGAAAGGTCATTTTGGAAAAGCAGCAGAATATTATGACCAGTAGACTCCGGCTGAAAGGATGAATTACCAACCGGTATAACCACATCCGCTAGGATATCCGTTTCCGGAATCCAACCTCGTTGTTCAATGATATGCGTTTTAATGCCAATAGTGACTGGTGAGACCCCTTTGGATTCCTTTCCATCCAGTCTTTCCGTAATATTTTTTACCGAAACCCTGAGTTCAGCTGATTTACTCAACCCAGTTCGAAAAAGAGTGACAGGCATCAGGAATAATTGATTTTCCCCTCTCTTGTAGTACTCAAATCCAGTTTCAAGCTGAATATTCCGGGGGGCCACAGTAAATGGAGTCTCCGCAATCCCAGGTCGATCAACCGTAAGTTCATTCATGACATCTTCGGTGATGTTTTGAGAACAAACTATAGAATTCAAACCAGCTATCCAGAAAACCATAAGTAAACAGAATGTTACCTTGTTCGTATTCATCGGTGTAATTCTGAAATACATATTGGTACTGAATAGCTGATTTGAATTTACGCTCTTTTCACCCTCCAACCGAAGCGCTCATATCCCCACTGAAAAACAAGTGGAAAGATCAGGAGCGTTAAAATGGTAGCCGAAATAAGACCTCCGATGACAACGATAGCCAATGGCTTTTGAGTCTCTGATCCAATTCCTGTGGATATGGCAGCAGGAACAAGGCCGATGGCCGCCATAAGAGCTGTCATT
>JBMSPY010000352.1:0-2516 GCA_049423005.1 Cyclobacteriaceae bacterium | reverse complement strand
CCATCACGTGTTTTATCGCTATTCATAATAATGAGATAATCGGATTTGCCTGCTATGACTCCTGTTATCGCAATTTCTTCGGCCCGACCGGAGTTGAGGAATCCTACAGGGGAAAAGGTATTGGGAAGGTGTTGTTGTTTGAGTGTTTACAAGGCATGCGATCTCAAGGTTATGCTTATGGAATTATCGGCGGTGTTGGTCCGGCAGAGTTTTATGCTAAGGCGTGCGGAGCAGAATTAATAAGCGGCTCCGATCCCGGGATTTACAAGGGTTTATTAAGCGACGTCCCGGTTGCGTAGTATGCTTTGATGATGTGCTATTCCGGATTTTAGTCCGGAACAGCAATTAAAACTTAAAACTTAAAACCTAAAACTTTTTTGTGGAGCCGGAGAGAATCGAACTCTCGTCCAGAGAAGATGAACCTGCAGGTTCTACATGCTTATCCGTCCTTAGTTGTCGGGGTGTGCAAGGCGGCCGGAAGCCTGATCATACCCTTATCCGCTGTTTCTCGACGACTCCGCGCGGAACGAAGTAGCCCAGTCTTGCTTTTCGACGCCAGGACCCGGCTCCGGCAAAACGGAGGAACCGGCTGACGATGGCCTTCCTGAATCTTATTCAGGAACAAGCTTGTCTAACCTTAGGTCAGATTAAGCAGCCATGGCGTAGGTATTCTCGCCACTTATTGTTTCGAAATCCTTGTTCAAAGCGCTGACTTCACGCGCTTGCATGCTGATCTGCAAACCCACACAACCTGTCAATACCGGTCGGCCCCGGTGCTATCAAAACGACGATCAATCGCTGAAAGTTCCGCGAATATACAGCGCGGAATCAGTTTTAATCAAAAAACCTCATCCATTTAGCAGGATTGGTCCAGGTCTTAATTGTTGCGCCAAAAGTTCTTTTAACCTTGGAACTATGTTAAGAAGTGTTTTGAAAGTGTTATCTGGAGTGTTAAGAATAATTACCGAGATAGGGTATTTAACAAAATTTTGTTGAAACTGAAGGTTTTTATCGAAAGTGATTAAGACATCAAAATTTTCAACCTTCAGTTTTTCAAGAAGCTTTCCATTAGTTAAACCGCTCCACTCCTTTTCAAATATCGTGTATGTATCAAATTCATTTAACTCAAACTTTAATCGTTTTGGAAGATTTTCATCAAGGAGAATTCTCATAAATTTTACTGATGTTTTCTGAGGACAAAAGTTTTCCAGCGATTTCTAAAACAGCAATTACCTGTTCTTTTGTCACCGATGGAAAATCCTCCAGAAATTCATCCAGAGAAATTCCTTTTTCAAGGTGATCAAACAGACATTGAACAGGAACCCGTGTGCCTTTAAACACCGGATTGCCTGAAAGAATGGCCGGATCAACTTGAATGAATTCCTTAACCTTTACCATTCTGCAAAGTACATCAATGGAAAAGCTCAACGCAAGGGTATTTTTCTTAATAGCGTTAGGGTATTTATACCTTCATTTTCTTCACGCAGCATCATATTCCTGCCCTCCATTCCCCGCAGCTCATCCCTAAATCCTTTCCTTTTTTCCCATGACTTTCACCAAAACAACCCTAAAACCTTAATTTAAGATGGTATTGTCTTATGTCTGACCGCCATTATGATGTTGCCTTCGCAGGCCTCGGTGCCTCTGCCTGCATCCTAATCCATGAACTTCATTCCGCAGGCTGGCTAAACGGAAAAAAGATAGCCATCATTGAACCCTCTGATAAAAAGACCAATGACCGAACATTCTGTTTCTGGGCTGAGCCCGATTCTCAGTTGGTCAAACGGTTTAAGCCAATAATCAGTCACTCGTGGGATCAGGTTTCTTTCAATGGAATAGTGTCTTCCATCGGTCCGCTTCGATATCACCATGTTCGCGGAATTGACCTCTATGATTTTACTAAACAGATAATCGGTAACTATTCTCCCGACTGGATAAACACATCTGTGGAGCGATGCGCTTCCGAAGATCACACGGTCACGGTTTTCCTACCCGACCAAACCATTACCACACCTCTATGCTTTGATTCCAGAACCGTACCTATGCCCTCCGTCGAATTTCCTGAAGTTGCTATTCATCAGTCTTTTCTTGGATTTAAAGTCCGGCTGCGTCATGCAGCGCCGGATGCTGCTTTTGCTACCCTGATGGACTTTGATTTTGAACAGGATGGTTTCACACAATTCATATACAGACTACCGTTTGCTCCTGATCATATGTTGATCGAACTGACCCGATTCGGTGACGAAAAAGTAGATCCAATACAAGCAGCCCCACAACTGGAATCCTATATCCGCAGGCAGTATGGCCACTTTGAGATTCTTGAACAGGAGTATGGATGCATTCCTATGGTCTATACTGAACAGTCCGTGACTTCGGAGCCAGGTATAATTCCATTAGGCACGCGTGCAGGAATGGTTAAGGCAAGCACTGGTTACGCATTTAAAAATATGTTTGATCATGCACAGCAATTATCCAAAACCCTCCTGGCAAACCAGGAAGTCTCATATCAAAAATCC
>JBMSPY010000351.1:0-2534 GCA_049423005.1 Cyclobacteriaceae bacterium | reverse complement strand
GTTGGTACCTCCGATGTCGATTCCGATTGCTACACTGGACATACTGTTTTTTTAGTGTGTTTTAAATGGAAAGAATTCGGGAAATCCTTAACAGCTCGTGATCGATTTCATGACCGGTTCCTTTCATTACATCGTTGAAGGGATTGTAAACGATGGCATTATTGCGAACTCCTACCATACAATCCTTTTGCCCGGCGAGCAATCCCTCCACCGCGGCTACTCCAAGTTTGCTAGCCAATACACGGTCAAAATAGGTAGGAGGGCCGCCGCGCTGTAGGTGACCCAATATGGTAACTTTAATATCAAAATAGTCGTTGCGCTCTGCCACTTTTCTGGCCAACTCCATGGCGTTACCTAATTTGCTTCCTTCGGCTACAACAATTAGTGTTGATTTTTTATTGGTTCGTCCTCCCTCATCCAGTTTTTCAAAGAGGGCATCCATAGTCGTATTTTCTTCTGGGATAACAATTCCTATCGCACCTCCGGCCACACCAGAGTTGAGGGCAATGTATCCGGAGTGCCGGCCCATGACTTCAACAAAGAATAATCGGTTGTGCGATAAGGCTGTATCACGAATCCGGTCAATGGCTTCTACCGCAGTATTGGTAGCTGTATCAAAACCAATAGTGAAATCTGTTCCAGGTATATCGTTGTCAATGGTGCCTGGTATGCAGATACTGGGGATGCCGTATTCCTCATAAAATTTATGCAGACCGGTAAATGTTCCATCACCGCCAATTGCCACTAAGGCATCAATCTCGTGCTTGATAATATTCTCGTGTGCTTTGGCCCGACCCTCCTTAGTCCGAAACGTTTCACTTCTGGCCGATTTGAGAATTGTTCCACCGCGCTGGATGATGTTGCCGACAGAACGAGCGCCTAATTTGACGAAATCACCTTCGATCATGCCTTCGTATCCTCGGGTAATTCCGAAGATTTCTTTTTCATAGTAAATGGCAGAGCGGACAACAGCCCGGATGGCGGCATTCATTCCCGGAGCATCACCACCTGAAGTGAAGATCCCGAGCTTAGAAATGGACTGACTCATCAATCGTATAGTTTTGGCTTTTCAACAGAATCCATCAGTGGTTTCCTTTAAAAAGCGCCCAAAAATACAATTACAAGCCCTATGGAACAAGGAATTATTTTAAGGGCTAACCGTCTGTTCGCAATTGTTTCCAATGATTTATTAAACCATTGGTCGAGCTGTCGTGGCTAGTAACTGTTCGGTCGTCGCCGAGTTCGGGCAGAATCTTCTTAGCCAACACTTTACCTAATTCTACACCCCACTGGTCAAAACTGTAAATATTCCAGATCACACCCTGAACGAAAATCTTGTGTTCGTAAAAGGCTATCAGCGATCCCAATGCTCGAGGAGTAAGTTTTTTGAAAAGGATGGAGTTGGACGGATGGTTGCCTTGGAATACACGAAAAGGTGCCTGGATGTCAATTTGGTCCTCATCCATTCCAGTCTTCGAAAGTTCAGCACGCACTTCCTCCATTGTTTTACCGTTCATTAAAGCTTCAGTCTGAGCAAAGAAATTGGATAGCAACAACTGATGGTGATCTCCGATCGGATTCTGACTTAGTGCAGGCGCAATAAAATCGCATGGAATCATCCGTGTGCCCTGATGAATCAGCTGGTAAAAAGCATGCTGACCGTTTGTTCCGGGCTCACCCCAAACTACCGGACCGGTTTGATAAAGGACTGGCTGTCCTGTACGGTCTACTGATTTTCCATTGCTCTCCATGTTGGCTTGTTGGAGATATGCGGCCAGTCGGTGCAGGTATTGATCGTAAGGAAGAACGGTTTCTGAGGCTGCATCAAAGAAATTCACATACCAGATTCCAATCAGTGCAGCCCATACGGGAATATTACCTTCAAGTGAAGTGCTTTTGAAATGTTCATCCATCGCAAATGCACCATCCAACAATTCCTCAAATCGATCAAATCCTATTGTGCAGGCAATCGAAAGTCCGATGCTGGACCACAAAGAATACCTTCCTCCAACCCAATCCCAGAATTCGAACATGTTCGACGTGTCGATTCCAAAGCTCTTTACGGCTTCAGCGTTGGTCGAGACAGCTACAAAATGCTTGGCAACATCACCCTGACCTTTCGTTGCATCCAGAAACCATTTTCGCGCCGAATGTGCATTGGCCATGGTCTCTTGAGTTGTGAATGTTTTGGAGGCTATAATGAATAGAGTGCTTTCTGCATCTACCTGCTTGAGCACTTCCGCTAAGTGAGTGCCGTCAACATTGCTCACAAAATACGGTTTGATGTTGCCGTGGTATGGACGAAGCGCTTCACAAACCATATTCGGACCAAGATCGGATCCGCCAATTCCAATGTTTACCACATTGTTAATTTGCTTTCCGGTAAAACCTGTGAATGCGCCAGTTTGTAACCGATTCGAAAAATCCTTCATTTGGCCCAATACGCGATTAACATCAGGCATCACATCTTTGCCATTAACCAGAATTGGATGATTGCTTCTGTTTCGTAATGCTGTATGCAGTACGGACCTTCG
>JBMSPY010000350.1:0-2536 GCA_049423005.1 Cyclobacteriaceae bacterium | reverse complement strand
CTTTCGAAAACCTCTTAATGAATCGGAGCGATCCGCCTTTCGGGCGAAGTCGAGTGAATTTTCAAAAACCATTGATGTCAAACAAATCTCGGATCTGCTTCCATTACCGCACCACAACTTTTACAGGTGCGCAGTGTTTCAGAACCATAATATTCGCGGAAGCGCGGAATAAAATCTTTTTCAATATTATCTAAATGGAAACGGTACTCATGAAGTTTGTGGTTACACTTCTCACAGAACCACATCAGGCCATCCAAAACATCTTGCTCCGGACGCTTGCACTCGATCACCAATCCAACAGTTCCGGCAGGTCGCTCCGGACGGTGCGGCACACGTGCCGGAAGTAAAAACATTTCACCTTCGTTGATGATGATTTCAACTGGCTGTCCCTCCTCTTGAATGGTAACTTTTATCGAACCTTCCAGCTGATAAAATAACTCTTCTGTTTCATTGAAATGATAATCCTTCCGTGCATTAGGCCCTCCAACGATCATCACAATATAATCCCCGGCTTCTCCATATAGGTTTTTATTACCAACCGGAGGCTTCAACAGATCGCGGTTATCATTGATCCATTGCTTCAGATTAAAGGGTTTTCGTATAGCCATACATCAAAGTTTTAAACTGTGTTAAACAGTGCGTTTAGATGATTTCTAAAAGGAAATCAAAGTTACTATACTTGTTGGTAATAAGCGACCTATTTTGGCGCCCTTCACTCTAGACAAATGGCTATGGATTTAAATCTTTCAGGGAAAAACGCCTTGGTGTGCGGAAGTACAGCCGGAATAGGCCTGGCAAGTGCCATCGAACTGGCTGTTCTGGGCGCAAGCATCACTCTACTTGGGCGTAATGAGGAAAAATTACAAAAAACCCTTCCCCTGCTCAGTACTGCAGCGGGTCAATACCACAGCTACCTGGTAGCCGACTTATCTGACCCGGCATCATTAAAAGATAAAATCGGCAGACAACTCTCCGAGACTACATTTCACATTCTAATCAACAACACTGGAGGACCTGCTCCCGGTCAAGCCATCGATGCAGACTTTGGTGATTTTCTCAATGCTTTTAAAATGCATCTCGGATCTTCACAAACCATTACCCAAATGGTTGTTCCGCAAATGAAAAGTTCAGGCTATGGCCGAATCATCAACATCATTTCTACTTCCGTAAAAATTCCACTGGCTGGACTTGGTGTATCCAATACCATTCGGGGCGCTATGGCCTCATGGGCCAAGACGCTCAGCCTGGAACTCGGACCTTTTGGTATCACCGTAAATAATGTATTGCCAGGTTCTACCATGACAGGGAGATTGGATGCACTCATCCGCAACAAAGCCGAAAAAGCAGGCAAGACCTACGAAAAAATTAAAGAAGAGATGATGGCCGAGGTTCCACTCCGCCGCATCTCTGAGCCTCATGAAGTAGCTGCTATGGTGGCGTTCCTTGCTTCGCCAGCAGCATCGTACGTGAGCGGTACCAGCATTCCCGTCGACGGCGGAAGAACAGGATCAATTTGATGGCATGGAAAGAATTCTCAATTACATCAATGGCAGACTTACCGAACCCGCATCGGGTAAGTTCATCCATAGTATCGATCCTTCAACAGGACAGAATTATGCCGAGGTTCCGGATTCTGGATCCTCAGACGTCCACCTGGCTGCTGAAGCTGCCGGATCTGCGCTGACGTTATGGTCAAACATGCCGGCGATGAGCAGGTGCCGCATCATGGAAAAAATAGCCGACTTGATTGATGAAAATCTGGAGGCACTGGCGAAAGCGGAATCGACTGATAATGGAAAACCGCTGAGCCTGGCCAGAGTTATGGACATTCCGCGGGCATCTGAAAATTTCAGATTTTTTGCGACAGCCGGAGTTCATCTCGCCTCTGAAGCACATCAGACCGGAAAGGATGCGATCAACTACACGCACAAATCACCAGTGGGCGTGGTGGGCTGTATCTCCCCATGGAATCTTCCACTGTATTTATTTACGTGGAAGATAGCACCTGCGCTTGCTGCCGGTTGCACCGTCGTTGCCAAGCCATCCGAGTTAACACCGATGACGGCATTTCTGCTGTCTAAACTTTGCATGCAAGCAGGTCTTCCACCAGGTGTGCTGAATATTGTACATGGTACTGGAGCAAGCTCTGGACAAGCCATCGTTGAGCACCCTCAGATTAAGGCGATATCGTTCACCGGAGGAACCACCACGGGAAAAAAGATTGCGGCTACCGCTGCACCATTGTTCAAAAAATTATCACTGGAGCTGGGTGGAAAAAATCCGAACATCATTTTTGCCGATTGCGACTTTGAACAAGCAGTTGCCACTTCAGTACGTTCAGCCTTTACGAACCAGGGTGAGATCTGCCTGTGTGGCTCGCGTATTTTGGTGGATCGATCGATCTATCAGAAATTCTTAGATGCTTTTATTACCCGTGTACAAGAATTGAAGGTAGGAGACCCACTCGAAGAAGGCACAAATTTGGGAGCACTGGTCTCCAAAGCACACCTGGAAAAAGTACTTGGCTATGTGAATC
>JBMSPY010000349.1:0-2550 GCA_049423005.1 Cyclobacteriaceae bacterium | reverse complement strand
GCATCCTGACGGTAAGCTTCCTGGAAATGCAGCGGAACAGGATAATAAATCATAGTGGGTACACCTTTTGATTCCAGGAACACCTTAAGCTCGTTTCGACGCTCCACCTTCAGCGTATACTGGTGAAAGACATGGGTCGAGTACGGCATACGAACAGGAACAACAACTCCACTAAGTCCGGATAATTGTTGGTCGTAGAAGGCAGCAGCTTGTTGACGATTATGTTCGTATTCGGGAAGATATTTAAGCTTCACCTCCAGAATAGCAGCTTGCAGGGTGTCCAACCTACTGTTTACACCAATCAATTCGTGATAATATTTTTTACGTTGTCCATGGTTGGCCACAATGCGGACGCGTTCGGCAAGCTCGGCATCGGAAGTAAACATGGCGCCACCGTCACCAAAACATCCGAGATTTTTCGAAGGAAAAAAGGAAGTTGTTCCAATAACACCCATGGTACCGGCGTATTTAGTACTCCCGTCAGAGAACGTATAAACCGCTCCGAGCGCCTGCGCAGTATCTTCAATAACAAAGAGGTCGTACTGTTTTGCAAAGTCCAAAATAGGCTCCATTGGCGCACATTGACCATAAAGATGAACCGGAACAATGGCCTTGGTGCGCTCAGATAGTACAGACTTTAGTTTGGATGGGTCGAGATTAAAAGTATCTGACTGAACATCAACAAACACTGGCTTCAATCCCAAAAGCGCAATTACTTCTGCCGTGGCAACGTACGTATGAACAGGAAGAATGACTTCATCGCCCGGCTTCAGATCAAGTGCCATCATGGCAATCTGTAGTGCATCGGTACCATTGGCACAGGTGACTACATGAGGCGCATGGGTGTATCGGGCCAAGGCCTCTGAAAACTGCCTTACCTGCGGACCCTGAATGAAGGCTGTCTCCATCAGGACTTTGGAAATGGCCGAATCGATTTCGTGTTTAATCCGCAGATACTGACTCTGCAAATCGACCATTTGAATTTTTTTCATTTTGATGCTCCTATTTTCTTTTGCCAATCCCAGGCATGACGCATGGCCTCTTCCAAGGAATACTTAGCCTTCCAATTCATGGCCTGTTGAATTCGGGAAGGGTCAGCATACACCTGAATGACATCTCCCGGACGGCGTGGTCCAATTTGAACATTCAGTTTCAGGTTATTCGCTTTTTCAAAACTATGAAGGAGTTCGAGAACGGAAACACCAACTCCTGTTCCAAGATTGAATGGCTCAAAATAAGGAGCCGTGGCACCCTGCAGGTAATTCAGCGCCTGAACATGTGCCAATGCCACATCTGAAACATGGATATAATCTCTGACGCAAGTTCCATCCGATGTAGGGTAATCGTTTCCAAAGACAGTAATTTTTTCCCGAATACCCGCTGCGGTTTGGGTTACATAGGGCACAAGGTTATTGGGTATTCCTACGGGCAGTTCACCAATTTTCCCAGACGGATGTGCACCCACAGGATTGAAATAGCGTAAGGAGATAATTTTAAATCCACCTTTATACGTGTCTTCTAAAATACGCTCACACATTTGCTTGGTAGCACCGTAGGGAGACTCTGCTTTTTTAAAAGGAGCCTGTTCATTAACGGGGATTTGATCGGGTTGACCATACACCGTGCAGGAGGAAGAAAAAATAAGCTGTTCCACCCCATGCCTCTTCATTGATTCCAGAACAGAAAGGAGCGAATTGATGTTATTTCGGTAGTACTTTAATGGTTCTTGCACCGATTCACCCACCGATTTAAAGGCAGCGAAGTGCATGACGGCAGAAATATTTTTTTCTTTTTCAAAAATTGAATTGAGAACCTGGTTATCACCACAATCGCCGTGGTAAAAAGTAATCTCCTTTTCAAAAAGATCTTTTAGTCCATTGAGGAGTGTCCGATCACTGGTGGAAAGATCATCAACAATAATTGGATGATAACCCGCATCGATCAGTTCTGCAACGGTGTGGGCGCCAATAAAGCCGGCACCGCCGGTGACAAGAATTTTTGATACTGATTTCATATTATAACCGGGCGGTTACTTTTTCTTTTGGAAGAATACCTTTTACGTCAAAAACTACTGAATTCGAATGGGTGAATTCGCTGAGGTTAATATTTTTAAACTCATCATGAGCCACTGCTATCACCACCACATCGTATGTACCCTCAGGCACATGAATCAATTCAAGGTTGTACTCATGTTTTACCTCCGAAAATTCAGCGTGAGGGTCATGGATTTGAACATTGATTCCAAAACTTTCAAGTTCCTGAACAATATCTACAACCCTGCTGTTTCGGATATCGGGACAATTTTCTTTAAAGGTTATTCCCAAAACCAAGGCTCGTGAATTTTTAATGGATACATCTTTGAGCGTCATTAGCTTGATGATCCGATTGGCGATATAAACCCCCATGTTGTCGTTAATCTTTCGGCCAGCCAAAATAACCTCAGGGTGATAGCCCAGACTATTGGCTTTATGCGTCAGATAATAGGGGTCAACACCAATACAATGGCCACCTACCAACCCAGGTTTGAAATTCAAGAAGTTCCACTTTGTT
>JBMSPY010000348.1:0-2561 GCA_049423005.1 Cyclobacteriaceae bacterium | reverse complement strand
TGAAGGAGCAGTTTGATGACAGTCCCGCCAAGATACAGCTGATGAAATGGTTGGTAAAAAACCAATCACGACGCTGCATGTTCGCGAGGAAATCATGGCCCGCGTAAGTGAACTAAAGGAACTCCTGGGAAAGGAAGTCAATATGTCCAATGCCTTTCTCACAGAAATTCCTAATCGATACAACTATGAGTCCAGGGAATGGACGTATGTACGAAAAGATAAATCCACTTTTCCTATTCAGCTCGTCGTGAGTACCATTTTGGATAAGGAGGGTAAGGTTACCGGTTATCTTGGTGTGGGCATCGACATTACCGAACGAAAAGCAGCTGAAGCGGCTCTCAAATTTGCACGCGATCAGGCTGAGAAAGCCAATCGTCTGAAAAGCCAGTTTCTTGCGAATATGAGTCATGAGATCAGAACGCCAATGAATTCCATTCTTGGATTCTCTGATATTCTTAGTAAAATGATTACCGATCCGACGGGCAAAAAACATATCAATGCCATCAGTACCAGTGGTCGAACGCTTATGGTGCTAATAAATGATCTGCTCGATCTGGCCAAAATTGAGGCAGGGAAAATGCAACTTCGACCAGAACCGGTTTCTTTGCGCCTGATCATTGACGAGATCGTCCAAATGTTTTCTGCCGAGACGAAAAAGAAAGGCCTCGAATTGATTACCGAAATACCGGATAATCTCCCAACAAAATTACTTCTGGATGACATCCGGATTCGGCAGATGCTAATCAACCTGGTGGGTAACGCCATTAAATTTACCTCCGAAGGTTATATAAAAATTTCAGTTTTAGGTACAGCTGAAAATTCATCTGCAATTGACCTCAGGCTATCCGTTCAGGATACGGGTATTGGCATTGATAAGGCCGACCAGCCCCTTGTATTTGAATCCTTCGAACAGGTTCACGACACTACAACCAGCCAATACGGAGGAACGGGTCTTGGTCTAGCCATTACCCGACGCCTCGCGCAATTGATGAATGGAAATATTTCACTGGATAGTGAAAAGGGAAGAGGAAGTACCTTTACCATTGTCCTTCCTGGTGTTCAGGGATTTAATATCCACTCTGACAATTCAGTAGAATTATCCTCAGACCTGATGCAAATTGAGTTTGAACCAGCTACTATTTTAGCAGTAGATGATGTTCAATCCAACCTGGATTTATTGATTAGCTTTTTTGCACACCAGCCATTCACCATTTTCACAGCTATGGATGGAAAAGAGGCTATCGTAAAAGCTGAAACACTGCGACCTGATCTTATATTGATGGATGTACGAATGCCGGAAATGGATGGTATTGAGGCCTCAAAACATATACGTGCCATCCAACCTCTTAAAGCCATTCCTATAATTGCCTGTACCGCTTCGGTATTGGGAAATGAAAAAGATTTGGATGTATTTAATGTGATTACCCTTAAGCCTCTGCAAAAGTCTAAACTGATGGAAGCAATGGCACGTTTCCTTCCACATAAAATTGTAGAAGGAAATCCAGAAAGCCTTGCCCCTTCAGAGGCGTCGGTTGCATCGGGTAGTGTTCAGGATCTGGAACCTTTCTTAAGCGATCTTTCTCAGAAATTTTCTAACCGTATTCAGTCCGTAAAAGGCTCCTTGGATGTTAATGCCATGGAAAAACTGGTTCAGGATCTAAGGGAATATGTGGGGCAAAACAAATTGATTGGTCTTTTGCCACTGATTCAAGCGCTGAGCTCTCATGTAGAGCGTTTTGAATTGGATTTAATAACAACTGATTTGGATAAACTTTCTGCCATTATAGACCGACCACGTACATAGTATGGAGCAGCCTGGTAAACGCGTTTTAGTGGTAGATGACAAGCCCAATAATCTAAGTTTGGTTACATCCCTTCTTAGGCCACATTATGAGGTACTTCTGGCTAACAATGGAGAGCGCGCACTGGCTATAGCCCGTGACCAGTTACCGGATTTGATTTTACTCGATATCATGATGCCGGGAATGTCTGGTTTTGAGGTGTGTACCGAATTAAAAGCTAATACCGAAACGGCCGATATTCCGGTTATATTTCTAACAGCACGAAATGATAGTGATGATTTTGAGAAAGCCTACGATATCGGCGCCGTTGATTACACTACCAAGCCCATCAACGCCAAGGAATTGATGATGCGCGTTAAAACGCATCTACTTATTTCCGAACAAAGGCAGCGCTTATTGAGCCTGAATAAGCGTATCACATTCATCAATGAAGAGCTGGAGGAAGAAGTCACTAAGCGCACAATGGCCTTGTCCAGGGCAAAAGAAAGCCTTGAGCGGCAAAACGCTGACCTGGCACAATTTTCTCATCTGGTATCTCATAATTTGCGGGGGCCGGTAGCCTCGGCTCTTGGCTTAACTCAGTTGTTTGATCGAAAAAATTCTTCCAATCCCATTAATTCGGATGTAATCGATCGGATGGTTGATTCAGTAAAAAATATCGACACCATACTTAAGGATATCTCTACTATTCTTGACTTAAGGGAAAATATTCCAACTGGATCAGAGAGGTTCGACCCCATTTCCTCTGTCCAATCTATG
>JBMSPY010000347.1:0-2564 GCA_049423005.1 Cyclobacteriaceae bacterium | reverse complement strand
ATTGAGAAGAGAGTATTAGAGCCTTACCAAGTATTCGTCCACTTTTTTCTCGATCTCGGACTCGATCTGGGATTTTTCAGATCGAGGAACAGATTGAGAAGAGAGCATTAGAGCCTTTCCAGGTATTCGTCCACTTTTTTCTCGGTCTCGGACTCGATCTGGGATTTTTCAGATTGAAGAACAGATTAAAAAGTGAAAATAACGCTTTATTTTAGTTGTAAATCAGCCAATTACACCTGACCCTATAAGTTCTTCATCCTCATACCACGCTGCAAATTGGCCGGGCGTAATTCCGCGTTGCGGCCGATCAAAAATAATTGAAAGCCCCTTATCATCCCTGTTTAGTTCACAAGGCTCCAGCGGTTGCCGATATCGAATTCGTGCAAAATATCTTTTTCGTTCGCCAATTTTTAACTGTAGATCTGACCGGACCCAATGCAATTCGCCAGAGGGAATGAATAATCCTCTCCGGTACAGACCAGGATGCTGGTCACCCATCCCCATATAAATGATATTTTCCTTTGTATCCGTTCCTATTACAAAAACAGGTTCCGGAAATCCTCCCATGTTCAGCCCTTTTCGCTGTCCGATCGTGTAGTAGTGCGCGCCTCGGTGTTCACCCGCGATCCTTCCGCACGAAGGATTATACGAAAAGGGTTGCGTGGTAGCCTTGATTTTGGATTCCTCTGAATTGTGTTTAAAAATGGGAGAGTCGGCATCAACGACCACCACTTTTCCAACTTTAGGTTTAAGCTGTTGTTGTAAAAAATCCGGCAAATGAACTTTGCCAATAAAACACAATCCTTGAGAATCTTTTTTCTCAGCAGTAGCCAATCCAATTTTGGCGGCAATACTCCGCACTTCGCTTTTCCTTAACTCTCCAACCGGGAACAAAGCCTTACTCAGTTGTTCCTGAGTAAGCTGACATAAAAAGTAACTTTGATCCTTGTTGTTATCTTTTCCGGCCAGAAGACGGTAAACCCTTTCCCCATCTATTACAGCCTCTTCCTTACGCGCATAATGACCAGTTGCCACAAAGTCGGCGCCCAACTTCATCGCTGCATTTAAAAAAATATCGAATTTGATTTCTCGGTTGCATAAGACATCGGGATTGGGTGTGCGTCCACGCTCGTATTCCCGAAACATGTAGTCTACAATTCGGGTTTTATACTCCGCACTGAGATCAATAGTCTGAAAGGGGATCCCCAATTGCTGTGAGACAATCATAGCATCGTTGCTGTCGTCGAGCCACGGACATTCATTGCTGATGGTTACGGAATCGTCGTGCCAGTTTTTCATGAACATGGCGATGACTTCGTAGCCTTGCTCTTTCAAGAGGTAAGCAGCTACGCTGGAGTCAACTCCACCAGACAAACCAACTACAACGCGTTTTGGCATACCGATTAGTTTCCGGCAACCTCCTCCTTAAGAAGTTCGGTAATGGTTGTATTAAATTCCTCCCGAAATCGTTCGTAATGCACTCCGGTTCCGGGTCCATTAAACCCGGTATGAATCTTTTTTACTTTACCATCTTTTCCGACAAAGACCATAGTAGGGAAGGCTACCACCTGTTGGAGCATGGGTAATGATTCAGCAGCTTTTTTCTTGTCTTTATTTCCTGCAATCAGTACCGGATACTCTACTTTTAATCGAGCGGTCATTTTATTCACACGTTCGGAGGCATACGCAAAATCATCTTTGGCTTCAAAAGCTAGTCCTACTACTTCTACACCTCTGGACTTATTCTTTGGATACCAACCAGCGAGAAACTTGGTTTCATCCATACAATTCGGACACCAGGTTCCCAGGATTTGAATGATCACGACTTTATTTTTAAAAACATCATCTTTTCCGGAAACCGTTTTGTTGTTGGCATCCGGAAAGCTGAAATCAAACGTTTCGATTCCTGGTTTTAATAGGGTAAGGGAATTGGCATCCGGTAAAGCTGCATTTGGATCAAGTTTTCCTTTCCAGACTTGTTTCCATTTTTTTCCGGAGCGATACTCGCCAACGATACTATCAGGAGAGTTTTTTATAGCAGTGAATAGAAATACATGGTTGCCATCCAAAACGGATAAATTTAATTTTCCTCCAGATACGTTTCCTTCCAGGTAGCGATAATCGCCGGTGGTTGTCAGAAAGGTTCCGGTCACTCTATTTCCAGACTGATTCAGAATGGCTACGGCAGGGGTTGTTTCCTCATCGTTACTAAGTATCGAAGTGTAAGTACCGGTAAAGTCAACTGTTGGATTTTCATCAGCTCCTTCGAATCTGAAGGTTTGACCGGCTGCTGCACGGAAGGGGAGACGGTAGTTTTTTTCGTAATTCTTGATGAAATATCCTTTGAGGGAGTCGCCTGAGGCTACGGCACGTAACTCAGAATCAAAAATGTGCATTACCATGATTAGTGAATCTCCCTCGCGTCGTAACTCATCCAATACCAAGTCTTCATCGGCATTTTTTAGCGTTACGGAATAAGTTCCGTTAACTTCATTTACGTCAAAATTGAAAGGCACTTCCAATCCTTGAGTTTCGATGACTCCTCGCCAGGGGCCTTTTTTGAG
>JBMSPY010000346.1:0-2571 GCA_049423005.1 Cyclobacteriaceae bacterium | reverse complement strand
GGGCCAGCCAGCTTTTTTCAACCGCTACCACGCCGTTTGATTCCCATTCCTCTTTGGTTGAGGCTAAGAGATTAAAGGTCTGATCCCGCGGACCGATTTTTCCATTACGGAAAGAGTCGCTCAGGTCTTTAAGTTTGAAATCAAGGATCGTACCGCCAATTAAAAATGGAATTAAAGTTCGGTCGAAAAGATCCAACTTCAATTCATTTCCAATTCGCTGAATGGCATGCACGGAGGCATCAATGGAACAACCGCTTGCCGCTGCACTTTTCTCATCGACGGCCACCACTAAAAAGCGATCGTAATCTATTCGAAAAGAAGCATTCAGCCGGTGGCCATGTGCCGACCATTGCTCGCAGAAGGCTTTCAATAACTCGCTCGCATTGACCTTTTCGCTTGCGGTTAATTGTCGGTTGGCGGGATAAATCCAGACCCGGCTGTGTCCGGGCATTTCAGTAAAGGGCAAATACATTGGAGCTAAGATTTAGGCAAAGTTAGTGCAAGAGTTTCTGGGTGTCATTGTGGCATAAACCGGGTTTTGGCAAAATTGTTGTCTTTTTGGAGGCCTATAGAAACGAGTAAATGGAAGAAAAAGACATAAATACCCCTGAAATGCCTCAAAACGAGGAAAAAATTAAAACTGAGGCTGCAGCGGAAGGTACTTCTAATGCGGAGAAACCTGTGCAGGAAAAGGAGCAAGATCCTGTGACTCGCCTTAAGGACGAATTGGCAGAATCAAGGGATAAATTCCTGAGATTGTACGCGGAGTTTGAAAATTACCGCCGTCGTACGGCTAAGGAGCGATTGGAGCTGATCCAGAACGCAAATGAAAATCTCATGAAGGCCTTACTTCCGGTGACTGATGATTTTGATCGTGCTGAAAAGGCTTTGAAAGAAGCAGCGCCGAAGGAATCTGAAGGCATAACTTTAGTCGTTAATAAATTCAGAAAGATCCTTGAGCAAAATGGATTGAAGATCATGGACACTTCCTCCGGAAATTTTGATCCGGATTTCCATGAGGCCATCACTCAGGTTCCTGTTCCGGATAAAACCGGAAAGATTATCGATGTTGTTGAAAAAGGTTATTTGCTAAACGATAAGGTTATCCGTCACGCGAAGGTCGTGGTCGGTGCCTGAAACCCACCATACCCTGACGATCCATGGCCAAGCGCGATTACTATGAAATACTCGGTGTAAGCAAATCTGCTTCCGCAGATGAGATTAAGAAAGCTTACCGCCAGGTAGCGATGAAATTTCACCCCGACAAAAATCCGGGAAATAAAGAGGCGGAGGAGAAATTTAAGGAAGCAGCTGAAGCTTACGAGGTATTAAGTGATCAGGAGAAGCGTGCGCAGTACGATCGCTTCGGTCATGCACGCGGACCGGGTGGATTCCGTGGACAAGAGATGAACATGGACGATATCTTCAGTCAATTCGGAGATATCTTCGGAGGAGGAAGTCCATTTGAAAGTTTTTTTGGTGGCGGAGGTTCACGCGGTGGTCGCCGAAAGGGATCCAACCTTAGGATAAAACTGAAACTTACGCTTGAAGAAATCGCTAGCGGTGCCGAGAAAAAAATCAAGGTCAATCGACTGGTACGCGCCGAAGGCGTGACGTTTAAAAATTGTTCTACTTGTGGAGGATCAGGTCAGGTACGCAAGGTGGTCAATACCATGCTTGGACAAATGGTTTCAGCCACAACATGTTCTGCTTGCGGTGGAGCTGGTCAAAGCATTGACAAACGCCCCCCCGGCGTCGACAGTTCAGGTCTTGTTTCCAAGGAAGATGTCATCAGTATTAAAGTTCCTGCCGGTGTATCAGAAGGCATGCAGCTTTCTATGAGCGGAAAAGGTAACGATGCTCCGGGTGGAGGCGTTCCTGGTGACTTGCTGATTCTCATCGAAGAACAAGAAGATAAGTTCTTGAAGCGGGATGGCACGAATGTATTTTATGATCTGCACATCAGTTTTATCGATGCCGTACTCGGAACCAGTGTTGAAGTTCCCTCCATTGGCGGTAAAGTCCGTATTAAAATTGATCCGGGAACACAGAGCGGCAAAATTTTGCGCTTGCGTGGTAAAGGTATCCGTGATGTAAATGGGTACAGCACCGGAGATCAGTTGATTCACATCAATGTGTGGACGCCTAAAAAGCTTACTTCAGACGAAAAATCTAAACTTGAAAGTTTGCGCTCCTCCGCGAATTTCCAGCCTCAGCCAGACACCAATGAGAAAGGATTTTTCGATCGAATGAAGGAGTATTTTTCAGGAGAACATTGATTCGGCTCTCTTCACTTTCATAGCTTTTTCATCAGCACTTCATACAGCCGGAACATGGCAGTGATGTCATCTTTATGCACCTTTTCATGTGGTGTATGTGGAACTTCCTCCGGGGCACCAATGAAACACCAATCAAATGGAAGATGTGAACGCTGAAGTTCCCCGCCATCGCTGGAACCACTTCCTTCTACTTCGAGCTGGTACGGAATATCAGATTCGTCTGCAATGGAAATGATTTTTTCGACGAAGGATCGTCTTGGAATATTTCGGTCGCGCATGGAAATGGCTACGC